>JBDHVF010001134.1:0-2700 GCA_039809605.1 Polyangiales bacterium
CGGCGGCGGCGCGCGTGGCGGGCGCGCGCCCGGTGGCGTACCCGCTGCGAGGCGGCGAGCGGGCCGACCGCGCGCAGGGCTACCGGCGCGCGTACCTCCGGGTGCGCGCGGCGGCACCGGCGAGGCTCACGGTGCTGCCGTCGAGCGAGGTCGAGGTTCCCGCGGGCGAGCGCGAGCTGGCCGTGGAGCTCACGCCGCGGAGCACGAGCGCGACGCTGCGCTTCACGGCCACGGCGCCGGTCGAGGTGCTGGGCGCGGCGGCGCGGTAGACCCTCGCCGTCGCAGGCGCGTCGTAGAGGGCCATGAAGATCCTCGCCGCACTCACGGCCGCGGGCGCGCTCTCGCTCGCGGCGACGTCCTCGTTCGCGCAGAGCGCCTCTACGCAGGCCGCTTCGACGACGCCCGCGCCGCAGCCCACGGGGCCCGAGTACACGGTTCGCACCGACGGCGGTCGCCGCGTCTACGTGATGCGCGACGAGGTGCACGTGCCGGGCGAGCCGCAGCGCCCGTACGCGTTCGCGGTGACCGGGCGCTCGCCGCTCGGATACACCGCGCTCGAAGACTCGCGGAGCTTTCTGCCCGCGGTCACCGCCGCGGTGCGCTGGGACCCGTTCTGATCGCCGCCCGTCGCGCTACGCCTCTTCGTCGCTGAGCGCGGTGACCATTGCCTCGGGGCCGAAGAGCGAGAGCTGGAGCCACTTCGCGAGGCCCGTGCCCGCGAGGCGCGCCACGAGCTGCTGGGCGGCGCGGTTGAGCCGCCCGAGCTCGCGCAGGCGCACCGTCGCGTCGATCGGCAACGGGTCGTTGAAGCGCCACGAGGTGCGGCCCTCGGCCGAGACCACGGGCTTGATCCACGCGCGCCACTCGTAGGCCGCGGCCTCGGACATCACCCGGTGCGCGAGGTTGTGCAGCGCCTCGGTGCCGTGCTCGACGCCGTGCGTGGCCTCGACGAGCGCCTGCGTCGTGACGAAGGTCTGGCCGCGCACGAGCAGCGAGCACGCCTCGGCCAGCACCGCGCGCCCCACCTCGGCGAGCCCCGAGGTCTCGCGGAACGCCCCGCGCTCCGACGCCGTGGGCAGCGCGAGCTGGAGCAGGGGTTCGGGCGCCAGCGCGTCGCTCTGCGTGTCGGCGTTGACGTGGTACTGGAGCGCAGACACGAAGCGCACCGCCACGCTCGCGGGCGCGCGCGGTCCGAGCTCGAGGCTCGCGCCCTGGCGGTCGACTTCGAAGACCGCCGTGCGCCCCACGTCGAGGTCGACCGCGCGCACCCGGAAGGTCTCGGGGCCCGTCTGCTCGGCGAGCCCCCACAGGCGGAAGGGCTCCGCGCCGCCGAACATGCGCCCCACGGCGTAGCCGAGGTCGTCGACCGTCCAGCGCACGGGCACCGTGAGCCGCCGCGGCGTCTTGCGCGCTTTTTCGAGCGCGACGGTGCGGTCCTCGTGGTCGTCGAGAAGGAACCGCACGATGCGCTCGAGCTCGGCGAACGACGTGCCGATCGCGGTGATCTTTCCGCTGTGAAACACCTCGGCGAGGCAGTAGCGCTCGTCGTCGCCGACGCGCATGCGCACCGAGTAGACGCTCGTGGCGCCGGGCAGCACCTCGCTGCGGCGCAGCTTGTCGAGGGTCTCCCGCGCGCGAGGGCCCCAGAAGCGCAGGGTGACCGAGTCGATGCCCTCCTCGTCGGGCGTGCGGCGCAGGGGCCTGCGGTCGTGGCGCAGCGAGAAGAGCACCATCTTCGCGGCCTCGTGGTGCGCGAGCTTCTCGAGCGTCGAGGGCGGCAGCCACACGCACTCGAGCTGCCCCGTGCCCGACACGAGCGCCTCGTGGATGCGGTCGACGTCCTTGGCGGCTCCCGCGGAGTAGAGCCGGTGGATGGGGTCGCCCGCGGTGTCGAGCCAGAGCTGGAGCTCCCCGAGCGTGAGCGCGTAGAGCCCCGGGTCGTCGGTGGCCGCGACGGTGATGCCGTGAGCGCCCGCGACCTCCTGCAGCGCGCCGAGGGGGTCGGCGCGCATGCGCCCGTGGGCCTCGAGCAGGTACGTCTTGAGGGCGGTGCGGCCCTCGATGTCCTCGTCGATCGAGGGGGCGCCCGAGCGGGTCGAGGCGGCGGTCATCTGCCTCTCGAAGAGCAGCGAGAGGTCGCGTCGCGAGCGGATCGTGAGCATCGCGCGCGACCCTACCCCAACGCCGCCCCGCCGCGCGAATTCACCGCGAGATGCGCTCGCGCACGCGCCACGCGAGCCACGCGAGCGCCGCGCCCTGCACCGACGCCACGAGCAGCGCCGCCGTCGACGCGCGCGACGACCAGAAGGGCACCAGCCCGAAGCCCCCGCGGAACTGCGCCGTCGAGCCCACCACGCCGACCCTCGCGCGCAGCGCCACGAGCCCGACGACCGCGGCCAGCGCGAGCGCCGCGGACGCCGCCGCGGGCCAGCGCGGGCGGTGGTCGCGCACCCACCGCGCGCCGAGCGCGAAGCCCCCGAGCGCCGCGAGGCCGTACGCCACCGACGCCGCGAGCAGCAGCGCCGACGGCACGCGCGCGCCCGCGATGACGTAGCCGAGCATCCAGTCGGTGTGGCGCGCGAGCAGGTAGAACGCCGCGGGCGCGGCCACCAGGGCCTCGTGCAGACCCAGGGCGGCGAAGCTGCGCAGGGCGGCGACGGGCCGCGGCGACGCGCGCAGCTCGCGGGTGGCCGCGAGCGA
>JBDHVF010001135.1:0-2693 GCA_039809605.1 Polyangiales bacterium
TCGAACCATCGTCACTCTTCCGGCCAACTACCTCTGGTTCCCTCGCGACTTCTTCGACGGGCGCCGTGATACACCCACCTGCCATGGGCACCCGCTTCGAAGCGCTGCGCGACGCGTTCTTCGACCGCTACGTCGCGCTCGAGCCCGAGGAGGCCACCACCCTCGGCCTGCACCACGGCGACCACCGCCTGCGCGCGATGGACGCCGGCGCCCTCGCCGACCGCGCCCGCTTCTTTCGCGACACGCTCGACGCGCTCGACGCGCTCGACGCGACCTCCCTCTCGCGCGACGAGGCGCTCGACCGCGACGCGATGACCTCGCTCTGCCGCTGGGAGCTGCGCGCCCACGACGAGCTGCGCCTTCACGAGCGATCCGTCGAGTGGTCGCTCTACCCCTACGCGATGATCTCGTACGGGCGCGCGCAGGGGCTCGACATGCGGGCGCGCGCCGCGCAGGTCGCGCGCTACCTCCGAGAGCACGAGCGGAACCTCGCGCGGGGCGCGTCACGCGGCGAGGCCCCCCACGCGTCGCTGGTGCGCTACGTCGTCGAGCAGCAGCTCCCCGAGGCCGCGCGCGACCTCGCCGAGCTCTCTCCCGAGGCCGCCCGCGCGTACGAGGAGCACGGGCGCTTTCTGCGCGAGCGGGTGCTCCCGGCGGCGCCCGAGACGCGCACGCTCGGGCGCGACGAGTACCGCCGACGCCTGCGCGACGTGCTCGCGCTCGACGACGACCTCGACGCGCTCACCGAGACCGCCCGCGCGCAGCTCACCGAAGCGCAGTCGTGGGTGCTCTCGGCCGCGCGCTCGCTCGACGAGGGGCGCCACGTGCGCACGCTCGACGAGGCCATGGCCCTCGTGCGCGCGATGCAGTCCGAGCGGCTCCGCGACGCGTCGGAGATCGTTCCGGGCTACCGCGCGGTGATGCGTCGCGCGGCGGCGTTCGTGCGAGAGCGGGCGCTGATGGCCCTGCCCGACGACCTCGAGCCCGCGATGGAGCCCTACCCCGCGGGGATGTGCGCGCTCGGCGCGGGCACCAACTGGCCCGCTCCGCTGCTCGACGCGACGCGCGCGGGTCAGTTCGTGGTGCACCCCGACCCCGCGGCCCACGTCGTCGCGTGGCGCGCCGTGGGCGCCGTGCACGAGGGCGTGCCGGGACACTTCCTCCAGAGCGCGGCGTGGCGCGAGCGGTACGGCGCGAGCCGCGCCCCGGTGCGCTTTCTCTGCGTGGCCGACGACGTGGCGTTCGCGCGGGGCTTTCTGCGTCCGATGGTGATGGTCGAGGGCTGGGCGATCTACGTCGAGGAGCTGCTGCGCGCGCGGGGCTTTCACGCGGGCCGCGACGCGCTCTTCGCCGCGGTGTCGCACTGCGTCCGCGCCGCGCGCGTGCTCGCCGACGCGGGGCTGCACGCGGGCGCGATGTCGCGCGACGACGCCGCGCGGCTGCTCACGGGCGAAGCGGGTATGACCGACGCGTCGGCGCGCGGAGAGGTCGAGCGCTACCTGCGGCTGCCGCTGCAAGCGGTGACCTACCTCATGGGGCGCCTGGAGATCGAGCGCCTGCGCGACCGTTCGGCTCCGAACGACCTCGCGGCGTTCCACGCGCGGCTGCTCGACGCGGGGCCGGTGCCGCCGCGGCTCCTGGGGTGAGCGGCGCGCCGCCACGGGCGACGTGACGGCCGGCAGTCGCCGGTGCCCACGGGCAACGCGTTGGCCGGCAGTCGCCGGTGCCCACGGGCAACGCGTTGGCCGGCAGTCCCCGGTGCCCACGGGCGAGCGCTAGCTCGCCACGCGCAACGCGACGGCCGGCAGTCGCCTGTGCTGCGGGCAACGCAATGGCCGGCAGCCCGCGGTGCCCACGGGCGAGCGTAAGCTCGCCACGCGCAACGCGACGGCCGTCTACGCGGGCTGGAGTTCGCGTACTGGCGGCCATCCGGGAGCTCGCGGCGAGCTAGCGCTCGCCCGTGGGCACCGGGGACTGCCGGCCAACGCGTTGCCCGTGGGCACCGGCGACTGCCGGCCAACGCGTTGCCCGTGGGCACCGGCGACTGCCGGCCATTGCGTTGCCCGTGGGCACAGGGGGCTGCCGGCCAACGCGTTGCCCGTGAGCACCGGGGACTGCCGACCGTCACGTTGCCCGTGGCGAGCTAGCGCTCGCCCGTGGGCACGGGGGGCTGCAGGCCGTCGCGTTGCGCATCGATGCCGCGCACGTCGTCGGCGTCGCCGAGCGCCGCGAGCGCCCTGCGCGGCACGCTCACCGCGAGCTCGGTGCCGCCCGCGCCGTCGAGCACCCGTCCCCCGGCCGCCGCCACGATCCGCTCGACCGCGCGCGACGGCCGGAACAGCGTCAGCGCGAGCCCCGTGGGCGCCGACGGCGCGGCGGCGATCCAGCGCGCGAGCGAGCGCAGCGGCGCGTCGGGGTCGGGGCCGCAGGGCTCGTCGGCGCCCGAGGCGGTGCGCGCAGTCGAGCTGAAGTTCGAGCAGCAGACCGTGTGGGAGCCGTCGATGCTCGCGCCGGAGCTGAAGTCGGTGTTGACGAAACTGAAGGTCCCCCTCCCGCCCAAGGTTCTCGTGCCCGAGAGCCGCTGAACGCCCCGCTCGTAGTCACAGACGCGTTCGCCTCGAAACCAGGGCCTCACGCCTGCGTTTCCGAGGGATCGCATCGGTTTGTGACCACGCGAACTGTCGAAGCCGGGT
>JBDHVF010001136.1:0-2691 GCA_039809605.1 Polyangiales bacterium
CCTGCTGGGCATCCCCGCGACGATCATGTCGCTCGGCGGCATCGCCATCGCCATCGGCGCCACCGTCGACGCCGAGATCGTGATGGTCGAGGCCGCGCACAAGAAGCTCGAGCACGCCCCGGCCGACCTCTCCGAGCCCGAGCGCGAGAGGCTATTGGCCGAGGCGGCGCGCGAGGTCACGCCGGCCATCTTCTTCTCGCTGCTCATCATCGCCGTGTCGTTCGTGCCGGTGTTCGGGCTCACGGGCCAGGCGGGCAGGCTCTTTCGCCCGCTCGCGTACACCAAGACCTTCGTGATGCTCTCGGCCGCGGTGCTCTCGGTCACGGTGGCCCCCGCGCTGCGCGACTACCTCATCCGGGGCAAGATCTACTCCGAGGCGCGCCACCCGGTCTCGCGGGCGATCCGGTGGTTCTACGACCCCTTCGTGCACGTGGCGCTGCGCAACCCCAAGACCACCGTGCTCATCGGGCTGATGGCCGTGCTCTCGGCGCTCCCCATCGCCACGAGGCTCGGCTCGGAGTTCATGCCGCCCCTCGACGAGGGCGACCTGCTCTACATGCCCACGACCCTGCCCAACGTGTCGATCGAGGAGGCGAAGAACCAGCTCCAGCGGCAGGACGCGATCTTGAGGAGCTTCCCCGAGGTCGAGAGCGTGCTCGGCAAGGTCGGCCGCGCCGAGACGCCCACCGACCCGGCGCCCATGTCCATGGTCGAGACCGTGGTGCGCCTCAAGCCCCGCGCGCAGTGGCGCACCGCCTACGTGCGCCGCTGGTACGTGGGCCGCACGCCGGCGTTCCTGCGCCCCGCGCTCGAATGGCTCTGGCCCGAGTTCGTGCCCATGACCCGCGAGGCCCTGGTGGCCGAGATGAACGCGCGCATGCAGATGCCCGGCTGGACCAACGCCTTCACCCAGCCCATCCGCAACCGCGTCGACATGCTCACCACGGGCATTCGAACCCCCATCGGGATCAAGGTCTACGGCCACGACCTCGCGCAGATCGAGCAGGTGGGCACGGCGCTCGAGCGCGTGGTGCACCGCGTACCCGGCACCCGCAGCGTGCTGTTCGAGCGCTCGGTGGGCGGGCTCTACATCGACGTGGTGCCCGACCGCGAGGCCCTGGCGCGCTACGGCCTGCAGATCGAAGACGTGAACGACGTGATCGAGAGCGCCCTCGGCGGCGCGCCGGTCACCACCACCGTCGAGGGCCGCAACCGCTACACCGTCAACGTGCGCTACGCCGAGGACTTTCGTTCGAGCGTGCAGCGCATCCGCGAGGTGCTCGTGCCGCTGCCGGGCGCGCCGTCGGGCGCGTCGGAGGGCGCGATGGGCGTGGCGGCGCCCGAGGGCGTGCGCCAGATCGAGCTCGGCGCGATCGCCGACGTGCGCGTGGCGCCGGGGCCTCCGATGATCCGCGACGAGGCCGGGGCGCTGGTGGGCTACGTGTACGTCGACCTCGACGCGAGCCGCGACGTGGGCTCGTACGTCGACGACGCGCGCGGCGCGGTCGAAGCGGCTCGACGCAATGGCGCGCTCTCGCTGCCGCCGGGCATGTACCTCAAGTGGACGGGCCAGTACGAGCTGCTCGCGCAGATGGAGGCGAGGATGAAGGTCCTCGTGCCCCTGGCGCTGCTCATCATCGTGGTGCTGCTGTACCTGCAGTTCCGCAACCTCACCGAGGTGATGATCGTGCTGCTCTCGGTGCCCTTCGCGCTGGTGGGCAGCGTGTGGGCCCTGTGGCTGCTCGGGTACAACCTCTCGACCGCCGTGTGGGTGGGCGTGATCGCGCTGGTGGGTCTGGCCGCGCAGACGGGCGTCGTGATGATCGTCTACATCGACCACGCCTACGAGCGACGGCTGGCGGCGGGCCGGATCAACTCGCTCGACGACATCATCGAGGCGCACGCCGAGGGCACCATTCAGCGCGTGCGGCCCAAGCTCATGACCGTGAGCACCATGCTCATCGGCCTGGTGCCCCTGCTCTGGGCCACGGGCTCGGGCGCCGACGTGATGAAGCGCATCGCCGCCCCGATGGTCGGCGGCCTCGTCACCAGCGCCTTCCTCACGCTCGAGATCATCCCGGTGATCTACACCTACTGGCGCAACGAGCAGCTCCTCTGGCGGCGCGTGGGCGAGCTCGCGCCCGCGCGGCTGCCGACGATGCGCGCGCTCGAGCGCGTGATCGTCGCGGGCGCCGCCCTCGCGCTCGGGGCGCTCGTGGCGAGGCTCTACGTCGCGCGCCCGCCCCCGTCGCTCGCGTGGGCCGCGTGGGCCGGGGGCGCCATCGCGCTCGCGGCCGTCACGGGCTACCTCGTCGCGCGCCGCGGCGCGCAGGGCGCCGTGGATCGCGCGACCGCGGGGTGAAACGTGTAGGTGCGCGCGGCGTCCATCGCCGACGCGAGGCCGGGCACCGACCGCTCATACCAACTTCACGTCAAGTTTGCCGCTTTCGCGTGTGCGACGTGTCCCCCACCCGCGCAGGCACGCACGTTCGCGGAGCCCCCACCCGCGCAGGCACGCACGTTCGCGGAGCCCCCACCCGCGCAGGCACGCCTTCGCGGAGCCCCCACCCGCGCAGGCACGCCTTCGCGGGGCCCCACCCGCGCAGGCACGCAGCTTCGCGGAGCCCCCACCCGCGCAGGCACGCAGCTTCGCGGAGCCCCCACCCGCGCAGGCACGCACCTTCGCGGAGC
>JBDHVF010001137.1:0-2690 GCA_039809605.1 Polyangiales bacterium
GGGCGGCGTGGGGGGCGGCGGCGCGCCGGGCTCGGGCGGCGGCCTCGGCCGCGGGGGCATGGCGCGCGCGATGGGCGACGGCGACGGCGTGCTGTCGCTCGACACGGGCGACGGGCGCTACGTGCGGTACTTCGGGCAGGTGCGGCGGCGCATCTACCAGCTCACGGAGCGGTCGTTCCCCTACGACGAGGCGCTGCAGCTCCGTCAGGGCACGGTGATCGTGAGCTTCGTGATCGAGCGCGACGGGCGCGTGCACGACGTGGCCGTGCAGCGCAGGAGCGGCGTCGCGCGCTACGACGCCAACGTGCGCAGCGCCCTCGCGTCGTCGCACATGCCGCCCATCCCCGCGTCGCTCGGCCGCGAGCGCATCGCGATCCGCGCGCCGGTGGAGTTCTTGAACCCCGTGGTGCGCTGACCGTTGCGCGCGCGCAACGGGCCGTGGACCTTGCGGCCGATGGTGCGCGCGGCCGTTCGTGTGCACCATCGCCCGACGTCATGGACCTCACGCGCAGGAGCCTCCTCGGGGCCTCTCTCTCCGCGCCCCTCGCGGCCGCGGGGTGCATCGCCGACCGGCCCGCGAGCCCCCGGGTCGCGCCGCGCGTACGCCCCGTGGCGCGCCTCGTCGACGCGCAGCCCACGCTCGAAGGCGCCGGCGTGCACCTTCGACGGAGCCTCGGGTCGCAGGCGCTCCCGATGCTCGACCCCTTCCTCCTGCTCGACGAGGTGCACTCCGAGCGGCCCGAGGATTACCTCCCTGGCTTTCCCACGCACCCGCACAGGGGCTTCGAGACGGTGACGTACGTGCTCGACGGCGCGTTCGAGCACCGCGACAGCCTGGGCAACCACGGCCGCCTCACGCCCGGCAGCGCCCAGTGGATGACCGCGGGCCGCGGCATCGTGCACTCGGAGATGCCCGGTCAGACCGCGGGCGGCATGTGGCTCTTTCAGCTCTGGGTGAACCTCCCGCGCGCTTCGAAGATGATCCGTCCGCGCTACCAGGACATCGCCCCCGGGCGCGTGGTCGAGGCGCGCGTCGACGACGCCCGCGCGCGGCTCGTCGCGGGCTCGCTCGCGGGGCGCACGGGCCCCGTCGAGGGCATCGTCACCGCGCCGCAGATGATCGACCTGCGCTTCGAGGGGCGCGGACGCAGCGCGGTGCCCGTCGCGCCCGACCACACGGCCTTCGCGTACGTGGTCGAGGGGCGCGTGAAGCTCGGCGCCGACGAGGCGCCCGCGCGCGCAGGCCAGCTCGCGGTGCTCGGCCCGGGCGACCGCGTGGTGGCGAAGGCCGACGGCCCCGCGCGCGTGCTGCTGCTCTCGGCGCGGCCCATCGGCGAGCCCGTCGCGCGCGGCGGACCCTTCGTGATGAACACCTACGACGAGGTCCGGCAGGCGTGGGAGGACTACCGCGCGGGGCGCCTCGTCGAGCGCTGACGGCCTACGCGGGCACGAGCAGCGACGCGACGCGCGAGAGCGCCGCGATGTCGAGCACGTCGTCTTCGAACGCGGGCACGATGACGTGGCGCGGGATCGACGCCATCTCGCGGCGCGCGCGGGTGACCTCGGCGCCGTCGCGGCGGGCCCACACGGTCGCGTCGCGCCACGCGCGCGAGAAGGCCGCGGCGAGGTCGTTCGACGGCTCGACGTGGGCGTCGCGCAGGAGCCCCGCGACGCGGTCGATCGACGGCGGCGCCACGTCGTCGGCCATGCGCACGCGGTTGACCACCAGGCCCTCGGCGTTCATGCCGCTCGACTGGAGGCGCTCGAGGAAGAACATCGCCTCGCCCACGGCCATGGGGTCGGGCGAGGTCACGAGCACGAAGGCCACGTCGCGGCCCATCATGGTCTCTCGCACGCGGCTCGCCCTGTCTTTGAAGCCTCCGAAGAGGCTCTGGATGTCGCTCAGGAACTCGGCCACCTGCGTGAGGAACTCGATGCCCGTGAAGGTCCCGAGGCCCGAGAGCACCTTCTCCATCGCCTTGGAGACGAGGTTGAACGAGAGCTTGCCGGTCTTCTCGAAGGCCTTCACGAAGGCCCTGATGGCGGGCGAGTCCATCGCGCCGATCATCTTGTCGGGCGCGTCGAGGAAGTCGAGCGCGTTGGAGGTCGGCGGCGTGTCGAGCACCACGAGGTCGTAGCGGGGGTCGTCCTTGAGGGCGTAGAGCTTCTCCATCGCCATGTACTCGGGCGTGCCCGCGAGCGAGCCGGCGACCTCGCGGTAGATCCGGTTGGCGAGGATGCGGTCGCGCGCCTCGGGCGTGGCCGCGTAGCGCCCGACGAGGTCGTCGAAGGTGTGCCGCACGTCGAGCATCATCGCCGTGAGCGAGCCGCCGTCGGCGGAGCCCGGCGCGCGCCAGAGGGAGGGGTCGATCACCTGCTCCTCGGAGCTCATCTCGCGCAGGCCCAGCGAGGTGGCGAGGCGCTTCGCGGGGTCGATGGTGAGGCACAGCACGCGGCGGCCACGGCGCGCGGCGGCGAGGGCGAGCGAGGCCGCGACGGTGGTCTTGCCGACGCCGCCGCATCCGACCGTGATCACGACCCGTCGCGAGGTGAGGAGATCACCCAGGGAGCTCTGCATGGCCGCGGGAACCTAGTGTTTTTCAGCGCGCGCGGCAAAGCGGATTCGGCGCCCGTCACGCCGTCTGCGAGAGCGCGGGCCCGGCGGGGGCGGCGGCGCGCACGGGCTCGGC
>JBDHVF010001138.1:0-2687 GCA_039809605.1 Polyangiales bacterium
TTCGGCGGAGAGCTCGCGAAGGACGAGGCCGCCGACCTCCTGCGCTTCGCCAACCGCGTGCCGCTGCTCTACCAGCCGCGCGCGTGCGGCATCACCGAGGCCGTGGTGAAGGTCGACTGGAAGAGCTACGGCCTCCAGCAGCGAAGGGGCGAGCTGCCCGTCGGGCCCATGGCGATCTTCGTCCACCTGGCGAGCGTGTGGGTGCCCTTCACCAGCGAGGCGAAGGAGGCCGTCGCGCACTACGACGAGATCGTGAAGGAGATCCGCCTCGCGCTGATGGAGTGCGGCCGCAAGCTCGGGGTGTGGGTCCGCGCCAAGGACGCCGAGCGCTGGGAGCACGAGCGCAAGAGCCTCTTCGAGAAGTACATCAAGGAGCTGTCGATCTCGATCCACCGCATCACGGGCGTGGCCGAGCAGAAGGTGGCCGAAGACTTTCAGACGGCGATGATGAAGCACGTGCACGTCGCGCCGAAGGCCCCCGCGGGCGAGGGCGGCCCCGCGCCCGAGGGGGCCGAGGCCGCGGTCGACGAGGCCCGCAGCCCGAGCGACATGCCGCCCGCCGAGGCCGCCCCGTCGGAGCCCCCGCCCGCGCCCGTGGCGAAGGCCCCGAGGGCGCCGCGCGGGATCGAAGACGACGACGACCAGATGTCGTTCGGCTTCGGCACGGGCTCGGCGTTCGAGGACGTGACCCCCAACAAGACGCGCAAGTACGCGCGTCCCGCGAGCGGCGCCGAGGCGCCCAAGCGGGCCGTGGTGAAGAAGCCCGCGGCGAAGAAGGCCGCGGCGAAGAAGGTCCCCGCGCAGCAGGTCGCCCCGAAGAAGACCGCGAAGGGCAGGAAGTGACATGGACGACCGCGACAAGAAGACGCTGAAGAAGATCTCGGACCTCGCGTACAACGCCCTCGCGTCGGTGCGCGGGGGCAAGAACCCGGCGCTCGAGATCCCCGTGCGCGCCCTGTCGAACGTGAACTTCGACGAGGAGGCGCGGGTGATCCGCATGGGCGACTCGAAGCAGTCGCGGGCCTTCTTCCACTACAAGCAGGCCAAGGCCTACATGCAGACGTTCCTCATCGCGGAGCGCTGCAAGAAGCTCATCGAGGAGGGGGCCACCACCTCGATCCGCGACATCTACTACGACGCCAAGCACACGATCGCGGGCTCGAAGGAGAACACCTTCGACGAGCAGTCGGAGAGCGACCCCATCATCGAGGACCTCGAGGTCACCATCGACGCGCTGCGCGAGGAGCTGCACCTGCGCGCGGAGAACAAGGGCGCCATGGTGGGCCCGATGACCATCCGCGACACGGGCGACGAGATCGACCTGCGGCGCATGGGCTCGGGCGGCTGGAGCGTGCCCTCGATCGTCGAGGACAACCGCATCCAGTTTCGCAGGCACGAGGCCGAGTACGTGCTCTTCGTCGAGAAGGGCGCCGTGTGGGCGCGCCTCAACGAGGACCGCTTCTGGCAGACGCACAGGTGCATGCTGATCCACGGCGGCGGCATGGCGGCGCGCGGCACCCGGCGGCTCCTGCGGCGCATGCACGAGGAGCTCAAGCTCCCGGTGTACGTGATGACCGACAACGACCCGTGGGGCTTCTACATCTACTCGGTGATCAAGCAGGGGAGCATCAACCTCGCGTACGAGTCGATGCGCATGGCGGTGCCCAGGGCGCGCTTCCTCGGGCTCTCGAGCTTCGACGCCGACCGGTTCAACATCAAGCCCACGGTCTCGATCGCCCTCAACGACGAGGACGAGAAGCGCGCCGACCAGCTCCTCAAGTACGACTGGTTCAAGGACAAGCGCTGGCAGGACGAGCTCAACCGCATGAAGAAGACCGAGAAGAAGTACGAGATCGAGGCCCTCTCGTCGCTCGGCATCCGCTTCATCACGGAGGAGTACATCCCCCACAAGATCAAGAACCGCCTGTGGCTGGATTGAGCGCCCTGCCGCGGATGCGCGCATCCGCGGCGAGGTAGCGCTCGACGCGCGCCGTTCCCCGGAGCCCCCACCCGCCGCTGCCGCGCGCCGTTCCCCGGAGCCCCCACCCGCGCTGCCGCGCGCCGTTCCCCGGAGCCCCCACTCGCGCTGCCGCGCGCCGTTCCCCGGAGCCCCCACCCGCGCTGCCGCGCGCCCCGCCCCCGCGGAGCGAGGGCGTGGCTGACCATACCGCGAGGCAGGCGTGAAGCTGGAGGCGCAGCGCAGGTGCCCTCGCGCTGCGAGGGCATCACTCGCTGCTCTCATGGAAGGCGCTTCTGCTCGATTCGATGTCGGCGCGTCAGCGCGTCGATGAGGCGTCGTCGTCGATCTCGTCGGGCACCTCTGGCGGGTCATCACCGAGCGCGATGCCGCGGCTTGCGGCCAGCGCATCGACGATCGCGGCGATCACCTTCGAGAGCCGGTGCATGATGTCGGCATTGTCGAAGCGAATCACGCGCAGCCCTTCCAACGCGAGCGCCTCCGAGCGGCGCCGATCGTCATCGGGTTGCATGTCATGCACATCACCATCGACCTCGACGACCAGGCGGGCGCTGGGGATGTAGAAGTCGGTGATCCAACCGCGAATGACGTGCTGGTTGCGCACCCTGACCCCGAGGGCCCGCCGACGGAGCGCCTCCCAGAGCCTGCGCTCCGCAGGCGTCATCTCGCGCCGAAGCTGTCTTGCGAACAGCAGTTTCTCCCTCCGCGC
>JBDHVF010001139.1:0-2687 GCA_039809605.1 Polyangiales bacterium
GCTCGACCCCTCGCGCTACCCGCCGCTCCTCGTCGAGCGCGCGCGACGGGGCTGGACCGAGAACGCCTTCAACGAGCACTGCACCCTCGCGGTGATGGGGCAGCTCCTCGAGTGCCTCGCGCTCGCGGGCGCGCCGCTCGACCTGTGCGCCGCGGCGAGCGCGTTCCCCATCGAAGAGGCCCTGCACGTGGAGCTCTGCGCCCGCGTGGCCGACCGCCTCGGGGGCCTCTACCCCCTGCGCTACGACCCCGCGAAGGTGCCCGTGGCGCTCGACCCCTCGCTCTCGCACGCCGAGCGCGCGACCGAGCTCATCGTGCGGCTCTGCTGCGTGGGCGAGGCGTTCTCGCTGCCGATGCTCACGGGCGCCATGCGCTCGGCCGCGCACCCGCTCACGCGCGCCGTGCTCACCACGATCGTGCGCGACGAGGCCGAGCACGGGCGCTTCGGGTACCTCTACCTCGACCACGTCGCGCCCTCGCTTCGAAAGGCCGAGCGCGAGCGCCTCGGGCGCGCGGCGGCCGAGACCCTCGCGCAGTACGCCCCGCTCTGGGAGCGCCTCGAGAGCCGCGCGCGCGACGGCGTGACCTCCGAGGGCTTCGCCGTCGAGCACGTGCGCGAGCTGGGGTGGATGCTCTCCGAAGACTACGCCCGCCTCGCCCGCGAGACGGTGAGGCGCGATGTGGTCGAACCCCTCGCTGCACGGGGAATCACCGTGCCGGGGTGGTGACCGCTCACGCGGCGTCGCAGCCCTCGGCCGCGTCGAGGTCGCCCGTGGCCCACCAGCGCGCGGTGCGCTCCCAGCGCTCCCACGCGAGGGCGGCCTCGGCCAGCTTGTCGAGCTCGCGGTCGCTGAGGAGGTAGCGGTCGCCCGCGTGCGTGAGGCCGTCGTCGTGCGCGTTGTCGTTCATGGCTCTCTCCTTGGGTGAGCGAACTCTGCGACGCCCGCGGCCGCGGAGAGAAAATCGCGGCGTGCCCCGGTGGACGTTCCCTGACACTTGATCGCGGCGTGTTCCCCTGGCGCGGGACCTGTAGTAGCGAACGGGGCGACATGAGCGGCAACGACATCGGGCAACGCAAGCGCGACCACCTCGACCTCTGCGCCACGGGCGACGTGGGCTTCCGCGAGCGCACGACGCTCCTCGAGTGCGTGCGGCTCGTGCACGACGCGATGCCCGAGCTCTCGCTCGACGACGTCGACACGTCGGTCACGGTGCTCGGCAAGCGCCTGCGCGCGCCCATCATCATCGCGGCCATGACGGGCGGCACCACCGAGGCCGCCGAGGTCAACCGCACGCTCGCCGAGCTGGCCGAGAAGCGGGGCTACGGCTTCGGCCTCGGCAGCCAGCGCGCGATGCACCGCCGCGCAGAGGTCGCGTGGACCTACGCCGTCCGCGAGGCCGCGCCCACCACCCTGCTCCTCGGCAACGTGGGCATGGTGCAGGCGAGGGAGATGCCCACCGAGGCCCTGCGCGCGCTGGTGCAGGGCGTCGGGGCCGACGCCCTGTGCGTGCACCTCAACCCCGCGATGGAGCTCGTGCAGCCCGGCGGCGACCGTGACTTTCGCGACGGCGTCGGGCTCTTCAAGCGCGCCGTCGCCGAGCTCGGCGTGCCCGTCGTCGCCAAGGAGACGGGCAACGGCATCGGACCGGCCGCGGCGCGCAGGCTCGCGTCGGCGGGCGTGCGCCACCTCGACGTGTCGGGCGCGGGCGGCACGTCGTGGGTCGGCGTCGAGACGCTGCGCGCCGAGGGCCGCGCGCGACGTCTCGGCGAGGCCCTGTGGGACTGGGGCGTGCCCACGGGCGCGAGCGTGGCGCTCTGCGCGCCCATGGGCTTCGAGACCGTGATCGCCACGGGGGGCATCAAGACGGGCTCCGACGTGGCGCGCGCCATCGCCCTCGGCGCGAGCGCGTGCGGCATCGCGAGGCCCACGCTCCAGGCCCTTCGCGCGGGCGGGCGCGAGGGCGCCGAGGCGTTCCTCGACGAGGTCGAGCACGAGCTCAGGGCCCTGATGCTCCTCACGGGCTCGCGCGACGTCGACGCGCTGCGCAAGGCGCCGCGGGTGATCGTGGGCGAGCTCGAGCGCTGGGTCGCCGCGCTCGGGTGACGCTCACCCCGCGCCGCGGCGGCACGAGGGCAGGGGCGTGCCCCACGCGCCCGTGGCGTGAAAGTGCTGAAGGCGCGCGAGCCAGGGCGTGAGTTCGAAGCCCTGCCGCGCGACCCACGCGTCGTCGTAGCAGGTGTGCAGGTAGCGGTCGCCCGGGTCGCACATGAGCGTGACGACCGAGCCCCGCTCGCCCGCGGCGGCCATCTCGGCCACGAGCTCGAGCGCGCCCCAGAGCCCCGTGCCCGTCGAGGGCCCGCAGCGCCGCCGCAGGAGCGTGTAGGCGAAGCGCGTCGCGGCGTACGAGGCCGCGTCGGGCACCTTGATCATCCGGTCGATGACATCGGTGACGAACGAGGGCTCGACGCGCGGGCGACCGATGCCCTCGACGCACGAGCCGCGGTGGTGCGAGAGGGTCGCGTCGCCGTCGCGGTAGTAGTCGAAGAAGACCGAGTGCTCGGGGTCGACCACGCAGAGCTCGGTGTCGACGCCGCGGTAGCGCAGGTAGCGACCGATGGTGGCCGAGGTGCCGCCGGTGCCCGCGCCCACGACGATCCAGCGGGGCGTCGGGTGCGGCTCGCGCGCG
>JBDHVF010001140.1:0-2687 GCA_039809605.1 Polyangiales bacterium
CGGCGAGCGCGGCCCCGCACACCGACGCGGCCCCGGCGAGGCTCAACGCCGCCAGCGTCGCGGCGCGGCCCATGGGCCCGTGCAGCGCGAGGCGCAGGGGCACGAGCGGCGCGAGCGCGCCCGCGAGCGGCAGCCCGACGTCGCGCGCGTACCAGCGCCACTGGTCGCCGCGCAGCAGGCGCCGGTGCATGATCGGGATGCTCACGAGCACGTAGCCGAGGTTGAGCACCGTCCAGCCCGCGGCGGCGCCCAGGGCGCCGAAGCGCCGGGTGAGCGCGTACACCAGGGGCACGAGCACCGTGACGGCGACGAGGTTGCTCAGCAGCGTGAGGCGCGTCCAGCCGTGCGCGAGCTGCAGGCCGTAGGGGAGGTTCATCAGCCCGTTGAAGGTCGTGCCGAGCGCGATGGCGACCGCGATGGGCCAGGTGCGCGCGGTGAGCGAGGGGTCGCCCGTCCACGCGAGGATGAGCTCGGGGGCGAAGAGCACGAGCGTCGCGGCGGCGGGCAGGAGCGCCACGGACATGAGCTGGCTGCTGCGGTGGTAGAGGTCGCGCAGGCCCGCCTCGTCGCCGCCCGTCACGAGCTGCGTGAGGCGCGGGAACACGGCGCCGAAGACGGGCCCGACGAGGTAGTAGAGCGCGTTGCCGACGGTGCCCGCGAGGCTGTAGTACCCGAGCTCCTGCAGGGGCAGGAGCTTGCTCACGATGACCTTGTCCATCTGGATGAGCACCATCGCGAGGATCGAGGTGCCCGACATGCCGAGCGAGAAGCGCCAGTTGCGCACGAGCGCCCTCGAGTCGAAGCGCGCGGGCCGGTCGATCGCGGGCAGCGCGCGCTCGAGAAAGGCGCGCTGCGACGCGGTCTGCAGCCCGTAACAAGCGAGCTGCCAGAGGAAGAACGCGTGGACCGTCGGCGAGACCCTCCAGAGGATCAGCGCCGTGCCGAACTGCCGGAGCGTGCCCACGGCGATCTGGATCGCGTTGACGGCGACCTGGCGCTGCAGCCCCATGAGCCCGCCGTTGTACATCCCGCCCGGCCACTGGAGCGCCACGACGAGGCCCATGAGCCGGATGGCCTGCGTGACCGACTCGAGCGGCAGCCGCTCGGCGTGCACCCAGCGGCGCGCGAGCAGCGGCGCCAGCGCGACGACCGTGAGGCCCGCCACCGACGCGACGGCCCAGTAGACCCACTCGAAGGTGCGCACGAAGTCACGCATCGTGCGCGACGTGTCGCCCGGGGCGCCGGCCGAGAGGCGCGCCATCTCGCGGTTGAGCGTCGCGCCGAGGCCCATGTCGAGCAGGCCCAGCACGGCCGCGAGCGAGCCGAAGAAGCCCACCAGGCCGTACGACTCCATGCCGAGCAGCCGGGCGAAGAGCGGCGGAAAGAGCAGCCCCAGCGCGGCCAGCCAGACCTTGCCCACGAAGTTCGCGACGATGTTCCGCCGCACGCTGGCGCGGGTCACCGAGCCCGCCGCTCCCGCAGCGACGCCGCGAGCTCCGACGCGCGCTTGACGCCCGAGATCGCCACGAGCAGCGGCAGCGCGAGGGCGGGCACCAGCGGGCCCCCGCGCGTCTGCCTGAAGACCCGGAGGGCCTCGCGGATGTGAATGCCCTCGAGCTCGAGCCGCGTGTACTCCCGGCGCCCGGCGCGCCTCGCCGGGTCGCGGTACACCTCGGCCGCGCCCGAGCGGTCGCGCTGGCGGTAGTGAAAGAGCACCTTCGGGTGCGGCTGCACGCGGGCGCGGGCGAGGATCTCGGTGACGTAGAACACGTCGGCGCCGCGCGCGTCGTCGAGCACGAAGCGCAGCGGCGGCGTGCGCCGCAGCGTCGAGAGCTTGAAGAGCCCGAAGATGGGGTACGGGTTGCGCCAGAAGTGCTGGAGCATGAGGTTGTAGAAGCTCGAGTTGCGCGCGCTGAACGACAGGAGGTCGGCGTAGCGCGAGCCGGGCTCGACGTGCAGGTACGGCTTGCAGGTGCGCACCACGCGCCCGGCCTCGTCGATCCAGTCGTAGGCCGGGTACGCGAGGTCGAGCGCGACGGGCGACGACGCGAAGACCCCGAGCAGCTCTTCGATGTAGGTCGGCTCCCAGAGGTCGTCGTGCGAGGCGAACATGAAGTACTCGCCGCGCGCGCGCTCGATGCCGCGGTGCCAGTTGGCCAGGATGCCGACGTTCGACTCGTTGCGCTGATACCGCACGCGCGGGTCGCGCGCGGCGAAGTCACGGCAGATGGCCTCGGTGTCGTCGGTCGAGGCGTTGTCGGAGATGAGCAGCTCGAGGTCCCGGTGCGTCTGCGCGAGCAGGCTCTCGATCGCCTGCGCGACGAAGTCCTGCCCGTTGAAGACCGGGAGGCCGATGCTGACCAGCGGGGCGTTGCTCATGGAAGTCGTCGAGCGGCGTCGGGGGGAGGAGGTGACGCGGCACTCCAATCGGTGCCGCGAGGCGACGGCCCATTCAACGCCGGGCGGCGCGGAGACTGCCCAACCCCGCGGCCCCCCGCAACCCCGCTCTGCGCCCCGAACGCTCGCGCGGATTCGCCGATCCGTTGCGCCGCGGTCCGGGACGTGGCGTAGTGGCCCTCGTCGGGGCGATGCCACAGCGATCTTCCATCGTCTGCCGCTGCGCGTTGCTCGTGGCGACCGCGTGTCGCGGCGCGCCGCCGCCCGCCGTCGTGACGCGCGCCCCCCTC
>JBDHVF010001141.1:0-2685 GCA_039809605.1 Polyangiales bacterium
GCGGGTTCGCCAGCACCGCGTCGAAGCCGCCGCGCCGCGCGACCTCGGCGAGGTCGTCGCGCCAGCGCTCCACGAGCGCGACGGCGTCGCCGGTGCGCACGCGCGCGCGGAGCGATGTGGGGTGGAGGCCGGCGGCGTGGGCGAGCGAGCGCCGGCAGCGCGCGGCCACGCCGGCGGCGCGCTCGACGCCGTGGATGCAGTGGCGAACGACGTCGCGCATCGCGGCGGCGCGGTCGTCGGGCGATGGGTGTGGCGTACGCGCGAGGGCGACGCGCTCGGCGATGCGCCGCGCGGCCTCGACGAGCAGGTTGCCCTCGCCGCAGGTGGGGTCGCACACGCGGAGCGCGAGGAGACGCGCCGCGGGGTCGGCGCCGCGCGCGGCTTCGTCGAGCGCCGCGTCGAGCCCGAGGCCCACGACGAGCGAGGCGAGCGCGGGGGGCGTGTCGTAGCGGCCCGCGGACTTGAGGTCTTCGCGCTGTCGCCGCGGGGCCATCGCGCGCGACGTTACAACGAGCCGCGCCCTTGCTTCGCGCGGAGCGGGCGTGTGAGAGTCGCGGCCATGATCGGACGTGGTCTGCTCGCGCTCTGCGCGGTGGTCATCGCGGCGCTCGCCGCGCCTCGCGCGGGCGTGGCGCAGCCGGTACGCGGGACGTGTACGACCTGCGGCGACGACCGGATGAACTGCGGCCAGTGCATCGCCAACGGCACCGCGTGCTTCAACACGCTGCCCGCGGCCGAGCGGCGGCCGGGGGTGTTTCAGACGAGTGACGGGCGCGACGCGCGCATGCTGCGCTTCGGGCGGCTCATCAAGGGCGCGCCCACGTCGGCCACGGACATCAACCGCGCGGTGGGGCGCCAGTACAACGGCAACAACGTGTGGCTCTACTACGGTGCGGGCGCGCCCGACGGGTACTGCGCGGCGGCGGGAGGGCCTCCGCGCGCGTTCGCCACCGACGCGGAGTACCGCTTCGGGTGGGACCACCGCTACGAAGACACGATGAACGGCCTCGACTGCTACAACGGCGAGGTCGACCGCTTCTACATCGGCGCGCCGGGTCACGCCGACGGCGACCGCGTGTGCGACGGCGAGCAGGCGATGTTCCTGCCGCAGCACGGCGCGATCTTCGACCTCGGGGGAGAGGGAAACCGCGTGGCGGTGTTTCCCTTCACCGACCACGGGCCGCTGCCGTGCGAGTCGTTCGAGTACAGCGTGTGGCTCTCGAACAACCCCGACGCCACCGAGATCGCCGACCCCGCGCACCCCGACCCGATGCGCTGGAACCCCGCCGTGCTCACGCGGGCCTTCCTTCAAGGCTGGATCCCCGACGCGCCCACGGGCGGTCAGACGGTGGGCCCCGCGCTCGCGCCGAACCTCGACAACCCCACGCAGCGCGACGGCATCGTGCAGGTGTTCGCGCTGCCGTGCGGCCTGACCTTTCGCTACGCGTCGGTGGTGGCGGGCAACAACGGCAACCCGTCGCCCGCGTGCGAGTTCTGGTCGTTCGACGCCGAGCTCGACGCCGTGGCGGGCCTCAACGAAGACGACACCGCGATCTGCCCCGACCGCGACGGCGACGGCTTTCGCGACCGCGCGTGCGGCGGCAACGACTGCGACGACACGAGCCGCGAGGTCAACCCCGCCGCGGTCGAGACGTGCTCCACGGGTCGCGACCTCAACTGCGACGGCGCCGCCGCCACGTGCCCGTCGAACACCACGTGCGTGAGCGGGCTGTGCGCGCCGGGCTGCGTCGAGGGCGCGTGCCCCGAGGGCCAGACCTGCGTCACGGGTGACGGCGGCGCGAGCTACTGCCTCCCGTCGCCGTGCGCGCGCTCGACGTGTCCGCAGGGGCAGGTGTGCGGCCCGCGCGGCTGCCAGGACCCGTGCGAGGGGGCCGCGTGCCCGATCGGCCAGGTGTGCCGCGGCGGCGCGTGCGTCGACCCGTGCTCGGGCGCGGCGTGCCCCTCGCGGCAGCACTGCGAGATGGGCCGCTGCGTGCCCAACTGCCCGTGCATCGCGTGTGCGGGCGGCGCGACCTGCAACGAGCGCACGGGCCGCTGCGACGCGGCGGGCTGCGGGCGGCTCACGTGCCCCGCGGGCGCGCTGCTCGACTGCACGGGCGCGACGCCTCGCTGCGTGATGCCGTGCGAGGGCGTGACGTGCCCGCTCGGCTCGCGCTGCGAGCGCGCCTCGGGCCGCTGCGTGACCGACCGATGCGCGGGCGTGAGCTGCCCCGGCGGGACGGTGTGCGCCGACGGCCAGTGCGTGCGCGCGGCGACGCCCGACGCGGGCCCCATCGACGCCGCCGTCGCCGACGCGGCGAGCGACGCGTCGGCGCGAGACGTGGGCGTGTCGACCGACCGCGGCGGCGAGCGCGACGTCGCGATGGACGCACCCGACGCGGAGCTGCTCTACGCGCCCGACGAAACGTCGGGGTGCTCGTGCGACGTGCCCGGCGCGCGTCCTCGGGCGGGGGGATGGGCATGGGTGGTCGGGCTGGCGTTTGCGCTGACGCGGCGGCGCGCGGGTGATGCGGGCGTTGGAGGTGCGCGTCCGCGCGGGTGATGCGGGCGTGAGCGATCGTGCGTCCGCGCGGGTGATGCGGGCGTTGGGGATCGCGCGTCCGCGCGCATGGTGATGACGTGGGGAATCGCGCATCCGCGCGTGGAATGAGGGCGTCGGGGTTG
>JBDHVF010001142.1:0-2680 GCA_039809605.1 Polyangiales bacterium
GAGTGCGTGCCGCCCCCGCGGAGCGCCACGACCTGCGTCTCGACCGCGCGCTGCGAGCCGGGACACACCGCGGTCACGCGCACGGGCACGTCGGGCGGGGGGCGGTCGACCACCGGCACGTCGGGCACGACCGGCCGGTCGACGACGGGCAGGTCGATCGGCGGAGGCTCGTCGATCACGGGCGCGTCGGGCGCGTCGGGCGCGTCGAGCGCGGCGTCGAGCGAAGGCTCCTTGAGCGCGGAGCGCGCCCCACACGCCGCGAGTGTGTGGGCGGCGAAGAGCGCGAAGAAGAAGCGAAGGAGAGCCCTGGGAGCCATCGGCGCGGATCGTACACCCGCGGGCGCGGCGCGGCGCAATCGCCGTCGCGGGGCCATGGTGTATCCTCGCGCGCCGTGAGCACCGAACATCACTATCGATCCAACCTCCGAGACCTGTTCTTCAACCTCTTCGAGTTCCTCGACGTGGGGCGCACGTCGCTCGGGCGCGCGCCCTTCGACGCGCTCGACGAGGGCACGGCGCGCGAGTCGCTGCGCGCGATCGAGCAGGTGTGCTCGACCGAGGTCGCCGCGAGCTTCGCCGACGCCGACCGCCACCCCGCGCGCATGACCGACGACGGGCGCGTGGTGCTGCCCGCGTCGCTCCAGCGCTCGCTCCAGGCCTTCTACGACGGCGACTGGCACCGCTTCAGCCTGCCGCAGCACATGGGCGGCGTGGGCGCGCCGCCGACGCTCGCGTGGGCGGGCTTCGAGCTCGTGAGCGGCGCCAACGGCGCGGCGGCCTTCTACCTCTCGGGCCCGATGATGTCGCGCTCGATCGACCGCCTCGCCACCGACGCGCAGAAGAAGCGCTACTTCCCCCGGCTCATCGACAACGGGTGGAGCTGCGCGATGGTGCTCACCGAGCCCGACGCGGGCAGCGACGTGGGGGCCGCCCGCGCGCGCGCGACGCACGTCGCGGGCGACGAGTGGCGCATCGAGGGCGTCAAGCGCTTCATCACCAACGGCGACTTCGAGGGCCCCGAGAACATCGTCCACATCGTGCTCGCGCGCCCCGACGGCGCGCCGGGTGGAACCAAGGGCCTGTCGATGTTCCTCGTGCCCAAGCTCTGGGTCGAAGAAGACGGCTCGCTCGGCGAGCGCAACGGCTGGGCCGTCACGCGCCTCGAGAAGAAGATGGGCATCCGCTCGTCGGTCACCTGCGAGGTGCACTACGGCGAAGACAGGCCCTGCCGCGCGCTGCTCGTGGGCGACCGGCACGACGGCATCCGGCAGATGTTCCACATCATCGAAGAGGCGCGCATGGCCGTGGGGGTCAAGAGCATGAGCACGCTCTCGACCGCGTACCTCAACGCCGTCGCCTACACGAAGGACCGCAAGCAGGGCGCCGACCTCCTGCGCGCGACCGACAAGAACGCGCCGCGCGTGGCGATCATCAAGCACCCCGACGTGCGCCGCATGCTCATGAGCCAGAAGGCCCACGCCGAGGCGATGCGCGCGCTCGTCCTCTGGACGGCGCACGTTCAAGACCAGGTGGAGATCCTCGGCGGCCACGGCGCGGCCGAGGCCGCGGCGCTCGACGCGCTCAACGACCTGCTCCTGCCGCTGGTGAAGGGCTGGTGCTCCGACACGGCGGGGGGGCAGCTCGCGCTCGCGCTCCAGTGCCTCGGCGGCTCGGGCTACTGCGACGACTACCCGATGGAGCAGTACATCCGCGACCAGAAGATCGACACGCTCTACGAGGGCACGACGCACATCCAGGCGCTCGACCTGTTCTTCCGCAAGGTCGCGCGCGACGGCGGGGCGACGCTCCAGGGCCTTCAAGACCGCGTGCGCGCGTCGCTCGACGGCGAGCTCTCGCACCCCGCGCTCGCCGAGGAGCGCGCCGCGCTCGCCGAGGCCGCGGGCGAGGTCGAGCGCATCTTCATGACCATGCTCGGCAAGGTGAGCGAGTCGCTCTACCACGTGGGCTTCCAGGGCAACCGCGTGCTCTTCTCGCTCGCCGAGCTCGTGTCGGGGTGGCTGCTCCTTCGCCACGCGGCGCTGGCGCTCTCGAAGCGCGACGGGGCGTCGGACGCCGACCGCGCGTACTACGACGGCAAGGTCGCGTCGGCGCGCTGGTGGGCGCGCAACGTGCTGCCGGGCATCGCCCACACGCGCAAGCTCATCGAGCAGGGCACGCTCGACCTCATGGACCTCGCCGACGAGAGCTTCTGAAGCGCAGACGGGCACACTGACCACCTGCCGCGCATGCGCATATGCGCGGCGGATGCGTCGGCGATTCACCGCCGCGCCCCAGGGGCACGCCTCGGCGCGCGAGAACCCGCGCTGAACGTCGCAGATGTGCGGGTGAACGCCCCAGATGTTCGAGTGAACGCCTCAGATGTTCGAGTGAACACACCTGAAGGACGTCTGACTCAGGTTTGGCCGTTGACGTAGCGCGCGGGGCGTGGCCGCGCGGTCGTTGACTCGGCCCCCTCACCGCGCTGCCGCGCGCCCTCACCCCCGCGAAGCGGGGGCAAGGGCTCTGTCGTCTGCGAGCGGTTGGTGTCGCACCGACGCGTCGTGAGCGAGGGACCGCTGCGGCGCGCGTCGCCCTTCGCGGGTGGCGCAGGTGACAGGCACGGAGCGCCGGGGGATCGTCCGGGGTCCTACATCCTCACGACCCCGGAGGCTCCGTGCCC
>JBDHVF010001143.1:0-2680 GCA_039809605.1 Polyangiales bacterium
AACCGCGCCGCTGGCGGCGACGAGCTCGACCGCGTGAGCCAGCCCATCAGCTCCGACCACATCCCGGTGGCGCCCGAGGCTTGGCAGACCAAGGCGGGCATCACGGGCCCCGGCGCGCTCGTGCGGGGCCTGCACCTGACCTTCACGGGCGACCCCTCGCGCTCGGTCACCGTGCAGTGGAGCACCCGCGACGACACGCTCGCCTCCGAGGTGCGCTACCGGCGCGTGGGCGACGCGAGCGACCTCGTCGCGCGCGGCTGGTCGTTCACGCACCCCGCCGCGGGCGGGCGCAGGTACCACCGCGTCGAGCTCTGCGGGCTCGCCCCCGGCCAGCGCTACGCGTACGACGCGGGCGGCGGACGCGCGCGCTCTCCACGCGCCACCTTCGTGACGGCGCCCGACGGACCCGCGCCCGTGCGCGCGCTGGTGCTGGGCGACTCGCGCTCGAACCCCACGGTGTGGCGCGTGGTGGCCGCCCGCGCCGCGCGCGAGGGCGCCGACGTGATGATCTTCACCGGCGACGCCGTGCGCGACGGCGGCCGCGCCGCCGAGTGGGACGCCTTCTTCGCCGCGGCCTCGGCGCTCTTCGCGTCGACGCCGGTGTATTGGGTCGACGGCAACCACGAGGTGCTCGGCGCCACGTATGAATCGCAGCTCGCCGCGCCGCCCAACGGCGACGAGGCCCGCCGCGGGCGCTGGTGGGCCGCGACCTGGGGCCCGCTGCGAATCATCGGTCTCAACGACGTGAGCCTCCCCGAGCGGGGCGTGATCCTGCGCGACGAGGCGCGCTTTCTCGAGCGCAACCTCGCGGCGGTCGACCGCGCGCGTACGCCGTGGGTGGTCACCGTTCACCACGCGCCCATGCACGCCACGGGCGGAGGCCACCTGCCCGACCTCGCCGTGCGACGCGTGTGGGGAGCCCTCTACGACCGCCATCACGTGGACTTCGACCTCGCGGGCCACACGCACAACTACGAGTCGTCGCGTCCGATGCTGCACGACGAGACCCTCGACCCGCGCGGCACGCGCTACCTCACCTTCGGAGGCGCGGGCGCCCCCCTCTACCACTTCGGCCCGACGGCGCCGTGGGTCGAGCGTCGCGAGGTCACGCACGGCTACGGGGTGCTCTCGGTCGACGCGCACCGCGCGCGGTGGGAGGCCCGCCGCCCCGACGGCTCGATGATCGAGAGCTTCGAGGTGGCGGCGGGGAGGGCGGTTTCGAACTAGAGTGCCCGCGACGTGTCTCCCTTTCGCACCGCTCCGCGCGACCCCGACGCGCCCATCGAGGCCAGCGACGACGTGCACGAGGCCGTGGGCCAGATGGTGCGCCAGTTCGCCGACCCGATGGCCTTTCTGCGAGAGGTCGTGCAGAACGGCATCGACGCGGGCGCCACCGCCCTCGACGCCACCCTCGACTGGGAGGGAGCCGCCGGCGACGACGACCGCGGCACGCTCCACGCCTCGCTCGCCGACGACGGCTGCGGCATGGACCAGGGCGTGATCGAGCGCAGCCTGCTGGTGCTCTTCCGCTCGACGAAGGAGGGCGACCCCTCGCGCATCGGCCGCTTCGGCGTGGGGTTCTTCTCGGTGTTCGCGCCGGGGCCCTCGGAGGTGCGCGTCGACACGGGCACCGACCCCTCGCGCGAGGGCCTTCGCCTGCGATTGCGCCCCGACTTCACCTACGAGCTCGAGTCGTCGTCACCGCGACGCGGCACCACCGTGACGCTCTCGCTCCCGCGCACGCGCGCCGAGGCCGTCGCGTTCGCCGAGAGCGCCGTCGAGGCCCTCGCGCGGTGGTGCCCGCACGTCGAGGTCCCGCTGCACGTCGAGGTGCGAGGCATGGGCGCGGCCGACCGGCGTACTCGCATCGACCGCCCCTTCTCGGTCGAGGGAGACGCGCGCGTCACGCACCGCGAGGGCGCCGCCACCTACGCGCTCGCCGCGTCGCCCGCCGCGGGCGCGGCGTTCTACAACCGCGGGATCCTGCTGCACGAGACCGTCGACGCCCTGGTGCCCGGCGTGCGCCTCAAGGTCAACGCGCCCGACCTGCGCCACACGCTCTCGCGCGACGACGTGCGCCGCGACGACGCCTTCGCCCGCACGCTCTCGCGCGCCCGCGCCCTCGCCGCCGGGCCCCTCGCCGACGCGCTCTCGGGCGCGCTGCGCCGCCTCGCCCACGCCTGCGCCGCCGCGCGCCATGGTGGGGCCGTGCACCCGCGCGGGGGCGACCTCGTGGCCCTCGTCGACCTCGCGCGGCGCGAGCCCTTCTCGCTGCGCGCCGAGGCGCTGCCGTGGCCGCTGGTCGCCCCCACGACGCTCGACGGAGAGCCCCGCACGTGGGCCTCGTTCGACGTGAAGGGGTGGTTCCGCGCGGGGCGGGTGCACCACGCGGGCTCGGCCACGCCGCTCGCCCTCGCGCTCGCCGCGCGGTCGGTGCCCGTGGTCGACCTGGGCTTCGCGGGAGGCGATCACGCCGAGGCCGTGGCCGGGCTCCTCGCGTCGTGCTTCGGCGCGAGCGCGGTCGACGCGTCGGCGCGCTACTGCCTCCCGCGCGTGCGCCCCGCGGCGACGCTCCCGCCGCACGAGGCGCGGCTCGTCGAGCGCGTGGGGGCGCTGCTCGGCGTGGCCGACCTCGACGGCGCGGCGCTGGGCGACCTCGCGGGCGCGGGGAGCGACCGCG
>JBDHVF010001144.1:0-2677 GCA_039809605.1 Polyangiales bacterium
CTCGAGGCGCTGCTCGACGCGCCCGTCACGGTCGTGCGCAACGCGCCGCCCGCGCCGCCGCGCGCGCCCGCGCCGCTCGCGTGGCCCGAGGGAGCCGTGCGGCTGCTCTCGGTGGGGCGCCTCGATCGCCAGAAGGGCTTCGACGCGGTGATGGTCGCCCTCGCGTCGCCCGAGGCGCGCGCCCTCCCGTGGCACTGGCGCGTCATCGGCGAGGGCGCCGAGCGCGCGGCGCTCGAGCGCATGCGCGCCGAGCTCGGGCTCGACGCGCGCGTGACCTTCGAAGGCGCGCGCCCCGCGGTCGACGGCCTCGCGGGCGCCGACCTCGTGCTCTCGCCGAGCCGCTACGAGGGCATGCCCCTGGTGCCGCTCGAGGCCGCCGAGGCGGGCGTCCCCGTGCTCGCGTCGCCCATCGCCCCCCACGAGGAGCTCTACGAGCGCGCGCCCGAGTGCCTGTTGCCCCGCGACGAGCGCGCGTGGCCCGCGGCGCTCTCGCGCTGGGTCGCCGACGCCGGCCTGCGCGCGCGCGCGCGGCTCGCGCAGCGCGAGGTTCTCGGTGAGAATCCGCGCCGCGCGATGTTCGCGGCGTACGAGTCGCTCTATCGCGAGCTCCTGCGATGACCCTCTGGTACGCGCCCAACCCCGTGCCCTACCGGCCCCACCCCGCGACGTGGCGCCAGCCGCTGCACCTGCACCTCGCCCCCATGTGGCGTGAGCTTTCGCGCGTGCTCCCGACGCTCCGCGGGCGCGTGCTCGACGTGGGCTGCGGGACGAAGCCCTACCGCGGGCTCTTCGGCCCCGCGGTGACGGGCTACGTGGGCCTCGACCGCGAGGGCCCGAACGCGGCGCCCGACGTGGTCGGCGACGCCCACGCGCTGCCCTTCGAAGACGCGAGCTTCGACGCGGCGGTGTCGTTCCAGGTGCTCGAGCACGTCGAGCGGCCGGTGGAGTGCCTGCGCGAGATGGCCCGCGTCGTGCGCGCGGGCGGCGACGTGGTGGTCACGGTGCCCGGCGTGTGGCCCGACCACGAGGTGCCGCACGACTACTGGCGCTTCACGCGGTACGGCCTCGAGGCCGCCGCGCGCGCCGCGGGCCTCGAGCTCGTCGAGCTCGTGCCGCTGGGGGGCCTCTGGTCGACGCTCGGCCAGATGGCGTGCCTCGAGCTCGACCGCTCGGCGCCGGGGCGCGCGCTCGTCCCGCTGGTGAACCTCGCGGCGCGCGCGCTCGACCGCACCGCGCGCGAGCGGCTGGTGATGAACTGGCTCGCGCACGCGCGGCGGCCGCGATGACCGCGCAGGGCTCGCACGGCGCGCAGCTCCTCGAGCGCATCACGCGCGAGACGGCGCGCTTCGCGACGCTCCAGGTCTTCGGCTCGGTGGTCACGGGCGCGGCCACGCTGCTGCTCGCGCGGCTGCTCGATCAGCGCGCCTTCGGCGTGTACGCCATCGGCACGTTCTTCCTCGGGCTCGGCGGGCTGCTCGGCGACGGCGGCCTCGGCGCGACGCTCCTGCGCAAGAAGGGCGAGGTCAGCGACGAGGAGTACCGCGTCACGGCCACCTTCCTCCTCGCGCTCGGCGCGACGCTCTCGCTGGTCTTCTTCTTCGCCGCGCCGCTCGTGGCCGACTACAACCACCTCACGCCTCGCGAGTCGCTCGTGCTGCGGGTGATGGCGCCGCTCTTTCTCGCCGGGCCCCTGCGCGCCGTGCCGTACATCCGCCTCGAGCGCGAGCTGCGCTTCGGCGAGATCGGGCGCATCGAGCTCCTCGCGCTCATCGCGCGGCAGGTCACGGCCGTGCTCTTCGCGTGGGCCTTCGGCGGCGCGTGGGCCCTCGCGGGCGCGCAGATCGCGGGCGCCCTCTCGCAGCTCGCGCTCGCGTACATGGTCTCGCCCGGCATGCCCCGGCCCCTGTGGCGCCCGGCCGTGCTGCGCCCCCTCCTCGGCTACGGCGTGCGCGTGCAGGCCCTGGGCATCGCGGCGTTCTTCAAGGACAACGTCTCCGCCGCGCTCCTCGGCCGCCTCGTGGGCCCGCAGGCCGTGGGCGTGTTCGACTTCGGCGTCAAGTACGCGCAGCTCCCCGTGCTCGCGGTCAACGCCCTCGGGCGCGTGCAGCTCCCCGCGTACGCGCGCTTCGAGGGGCGCGACCCGGCGCTGCACCGCGCCGTGGCGACCGTCACGCGCACGGCGCTGCTCCTCGGCGTCGCGATGCTCGTCACGCTCGCCGCGGGCGCCGCGTCGATCATCCCCTTCGCGTACGCGCCGCGCTGGGTCGAGAGCGTGCCCGTGGTGTGGGGCCTGCTCCCCAACATGGCCGGCGGCCTCGTGGCCGGCCCCCTCTTCACGCTCTTGCAGGCGCAGGGGCGCGCGGGCCTCGCGCTGCGCGCCTTCGCCGTGTGGACGGTCGCCACCTGGGCCCTCGTGCTCGCGGTGCGGCACCACGGGCTCGGCGCCATCGCCGCGGCGCACGGCGTGGTGACTGTCGCGATGGTGCTCTGGCTCATCGCGTGGGCGGGCCACCACATGGGCCGCTCGCTCTGGCGCTTCTACGCGGGCCCCGTGGGCGCGGGCCTCGGGGCGGTCGCGTGCGTCGCGGCGCTCGAGCGGGTCACGGCCGCGCCGCGCACGGGCTGGTTCGCGGCGCTCGCGGCGCTGGGCACCTACGCCGCGCTGCTCGCGGCCTTC
>JBDHVF010001145.1:0-2674 GCA_039809605.1 Polyangiales bacterium
CGGAGAGCGCGAAGGGGTGCGCCGGCCGCTCGGGGCGCGCGGGGCGCGCGGCGGGGGGCGGTGCCTCCTCGAGGATGAGGTGGGCGTTGGCGCCGCCGAAGCCGAACGAGCTCACCGCGGCGAGGCGTCGCGCGCCGCCGCGACGCGGCCACGGCGTCAGCTCGTTCGGGATGCGGAAGGCGGTGCCCTCGAGCGAGATCCGCGGGTTCAGCGCCCGCAGGTGCAGGTGCGCGGGGATCGCCTCGCGCTCGAGGCAGAGCACGGCCTTGGCGAGCCCCGCGACGCCGGCCGCGGTCTCCAGGTGCCCCAGGTTGGTCTTGATCGACCCGAGCGCGCACCACCGGTCCGCGGCGCGCGGGCTGCCGTAGACCGCGCGCAGCGCCTCGTACTCGATCGCGTCGCCGAGCGGCGTGCCGGTGCCGTGCGCCTCGACGTACCCGACCTCCTCGGGCGCCACCCGCGCGCGAGAGAGCGCGTCGCGCAGCACCGCCTGCTGGGCCAGCGCGCTCGGCGCGGTCAGCCCGTTGCTCCGGCCGTTGCTGTTGGTGGCGGCCCCGCGGATCACGGCGCGGATCCGGTCGCCGTCGCGGAGCGCGCACGCGAGCCGCTTGAGCACCACCACGCCGCAGCCCTCGCCGCGGACGTAGCCGTCGGCCGACGCGTCGAAGGTCTTGCAGCGGCCGTCGGGGGAGAGCATCCCGGCCTGCGAGAACGCGACGGTCATCTCGGGCGACAGGATGACGTTCACGCCGCCCGCGACCGCGAGCTCGGAGCCGCCGTCGCGCAGGCTCTCGCACGCCAGCGCCACCGCGACGAGCGACGACGAGCAGGCCGTGTCGACCGCGAGGCTCGGGCCGCGCAGGTCGAGGACGTACGAGAGGCGGTTGGCCGTGACCGAGGTCACGACCCCGGTGCCGCCCCGCGCCGGCGGCTCCGCGAGCATGCGGTGAAAGTCGCTCATCGAGGCGCCGACGAAGACCCCGGTCTTCGTGCCGGCGAGCGCGCGCGGCGAGACGCCAGCGTCCTCGAGCGCCTCCCACGCGACCTCCAGCACGAGGCGCTGTCGCAGGTCCATCGCCGCGGCCTCGCGCGGCGAGAGGTCGAAGAACGCCGGATCGAACTGGTCGATGCCGCGCACGAAGGCGCCGCGGCGCGTGTTCATCCTGCCGGGCATGCCGGCGCCGCCGTCGTAGAGCGCGTCGACGTCCCAGCGGTCGCGCGGCACGTCGGTCACCGCGTCGCGGCCCTGCGCGAGCAGCTCCCAGAGCGCCTCGGGGCCCTCCTCCGCGCCCGGGAACCTGCACCCCATGCCGATGATCGCGACCGCGTCGTCGGGCGTCGCCGGCTCGGTCGACGGCGGCGCATCGACCGCGGCCTCCGCGCGCGGCGCCGCCCCCCGCGGGGGCCCGACGACGTGCTCGTCGAGGAACCCGGCCAGCGCCTCGGCGTGGGGGTGGTCGAAGACGACCGTCGCCGGCAGCGCTTCGCCCAGGCGCCGCGCCAGGGCGTTGCACAGCTCCACCGCGGTCAGCGACGTGGCGCCGAGGTCGCGGAACGTGGACCAGCGGCCGATCGCGTCGGCGGACGCGAGGCCGATCACGCGCGCGGCCTCGGCGCGGACCAGGTCGAGCAGCGCGCGGCGGCGCTCGGCCGGCGCGAGCGCGGCGAGCTGCGAGCGCAGCGCGGGAGCGGCGGGGGGGTTCGGCGACCGCGTCGGACGTGCCCTCAGGGAGCAGCACCAGCTTGCCCGTGTGCTTCGCGGCGGCCATGAACCGGAAGGCGTCCCTGGCGCGGCGGAGGTCGTACGTCGTGTAGGGCAGCGGAGCGAGCACGCCGCGCTCCAGCAAGGCGCCGACCTCCGCGAGCATCTCCCCGATTCGCGCGGGCCCGGCGGCGTCGAAGAGGTCGAACGCGCGGTACGCGACGCCCGGGTGCCGACCGGCGACCTGCCGCGCGTCGCGGACGTCCGTCTTGCCCAGCTCGAGGAAGCGCCCGCCGCGCGGCAGGAGCCGCAGCGAGGCGTCGACGAACTCGCGCGCCAGGCTGTCGAGCACCACGTCCACGCCCCGCCCCCCCGTCGCGCGCAGGAACGTCTGTTCGAACTCCAGCGTGCGCGACGACGCCAGGTGGCGCTCGTCGACCCCGAGGTCCTCGAGCGCGCGCCATTTGGAGGGACTCGCCGTGGCGAAGACCTCGGCGCCGAGGTGGCGCGCGAGCTGCACCGCGGCCATGCCCGTGGCACCCGCGGCGGCGTGCACCAGGACGCTCTCGCCGCGCGCCAGGCGGGCCACGTCGCAGAGCGCGTACCATGCGGTGAGGAACGCCACGGGCACGGTGGCGGCCTCGGCGAACGAGAGGCGCGCCGGGATCCGCGCCAGCGCGCGCCGGTCGGCGATCACCAGCGTGCCGCCCGGCGTCCGCGCGACGCCCATGACCCGATCGCCGGGCCTGAGGTCCGAGACCTCGGGCCCGACCTCGTCGACCACGCCCGCGAACTCGGGCAGGAGCGGGCGGTCGCCGGCGTCCACCACGCCGAGCGTGCGGAGCACGTCGAGGAAGTTCAGGCCCAGCGCGCGGGGCGCGACGCGGACCTCGCCCGCGCCGAGCGGCCGCAGCGCGCCGTCGGCCGCCACGAGGCACAGCCCGTCGAGCGTGCCGCGTGCGGTGGCGCCGA
>JBDHVF010001146.1:0-2667 GCA_039809605.1 Polyangiales bacterium
TGCGCCGCCCGCGCTCCCGGTCGCGCGCGACGACGCGGCCGTCGCGGCGGCCGACGCCGGCGAGGGCCCGTGGGTGGTGACGGCGCCGCGCGAGCACGACGCGGGCGCGCACGCGGTCGACAGCTACCGCCTGGCGAGCGAGGCGTTCCACCGGGGCAACTACCCCGTGGCGCGCGCGCAGGCCGAGCTGGCGATTCAGAGCCACCAGGGCGGCTACAACGGCCAGAACGCGCGCGTGCTGCTCGGGCAGATTCTCATCGCGCAGGGCGGCTCGCACCAGCGCGCGTTCGACGTGCTCTGCACCGTGGTCGGGAGCACGCCCGCGGGGAGCTCCCCTCACCGCGCCGCGTGCCGCAAGCTCGCCGCCGCGAGCGGCTGCCCGCGCCCCGGCCAGACCTCGGACCTCACCGCCACGTGCTGCAACCGCTGCGAGGGGGAGTTCCCCTGAGCGCGCCCGCCGAGCCCTCGCGCGGGTTCGAACTGCTCGCGCTCTCGTGCATGACCGCGGGCGCCGTCGCGTGGCTCTGGGAGGCGCTCGCGCTCCAGGCCCCGAGCTCCGCGTGGCACGTGCCGGGGATGCCCCTCGCCGTCGGCCGCCTCGCCCTCCACGCCTGGATCACCGGCCTCGCGGTGCACTCGCTCTCGCGCGGCGTGTCACTGCCTCGGTGGGTGCTGCTCGTCGCCTCCGCGGGCGCGGCGCTCTCGCTCGGCGCGCAGGCCGCGAGCGCGGCCACGGGCCTTCTGGGCGTGCAGGTGAGAGACCTTCGCGCGGGCAGCGGGTGGGTGCTCGCCGCGCGCGCCGCGGGCGGGGCCTCGCTCGCCGTGGCCTTCACCTCCGCGGTCGCTCAGCGCTTGCGACGGGGTGACCCTCGGCGGCCGAGAGCACCGCGCGGGTGATCTTCGGCACGGCCAGAGCGGTGAGCTCTTCGGGTGCCACGAGCCTCCCGCGCGGGGGGTCGCCCGCGAGCGTCGCGGCGTAGACGGTCACCTCCATGCGCGCGTGCGTGAGCGTGTGCGTGACGGTCGCGACCCTGCGCGCGGGTGCGGTGAGGGGAGCCTCCCACGCGGGCGCGCGGGTCTCGGTCATGGGCGGCAGGAGCATCCCCTGCCAGCGCCCCGCGTCGCTGGTGACGAGCCACACGCGCTCGCCCTCGCGCGCGACGAGGGCGCTCCACCGCTCGTCGCGCGGGGCTGCGCGGGCGGCCTTCTCGGGGTAGCGCTCGGGGTCGCCCTCACCCGCCGCGACGCAGAGCGCGCGCACCGGGCATACGAGGCACTTCGGAGACGTGGGGGTGCAGACGGTGGCGCCGAGCTCCATGAGAGACTGGTTCACGTCGCCCGGTGAGGGGTGGTCGGCGTAGCGCGCGGCGAGGGCCCAGAGCTTCTTCTTGAGCGGCGCCGCGCGGGGGTCGCCGCGCAGGCCGTGGAGGCGCGTGAGCACGCGCTCGACGTTGCCGTCGACGAGGGGCACGCGCAGCCCGAAGGCGATGCTCCCGAGGGCGCCCGCGGTGTAATCACCGACGCCGGGGAGCGCGCGCAGGGCCTCGGCGTCGCCGGGCACGGAGCCGCCGTGTCGCTCGGCCACGGCGCGCGCGCCCGCGTGGAGGAGCCGCGCGCGGCGGTAGTACCCGAGGCCGCTCCAGAGGGCGAGCACGTCGGCCTCGGCCGCGTCGGCGAGCGCGCGCACGGTGGGAAAGCGCGCGAGGAAGCGGGTGTAGTACGGCACCACGGTCTCGACGCGGGTCTGCTGGAGCATCACCTCGCTGACCCACACGGCCCAGGGGTCGCGCGTCTCGCGCCACGGCAGCGGGCGCGCGTGGGCGCGGTACCAGCGCACCAGGGGCTCTCGCACGGCGGCGACGTCGGGCTCTCGGGGGGCGGGCATCGCGAGGTCTCGGCGCGCGGGCACAGGGGGAAATCATTTGCCCCGGGGAGTTTTTGGGGGGGCGTTCCCGGCGCAGGGCTGCGTATAACACCGCCAGGGAGAGCGAACATCCATGGCGCGTGTGACCAACCGGCGAGTGTTCCTGGCGATGGCGGCCCTCGGGGCCATGGCCATGGGGTGCACGATCCACGTCGAGACCCCGCAGATCCAGGCGCAGAGCATGGAGTTCACGGGCATCGACGGCAGCGGCGTGACCTTCCGCGTGGTGTTCAACGCCTACAACCCCAACACCTTCGACCTGAACCTCAGCAACCTCAACGCCCACCTCTTTCTCGACGGCAACGACGTGGGGTCGTCGGTCACCGCGGTGGGGGCCGCGCTGCCGCCCATGCGCTGGGTGCCCGTCACCGCCAACGTGACGGTGCCGTGGAACGGCGTGCCCGCGTCCATCATGGCCGCCGCGGGCTCGCCGATGGTGAACTACGTGCTGCAGGGGCAGGTGACCGTCGAGCACTACCTCTCGGTGCGCGCGAGCTTTCAGACGGGCGGCACCGTGCCGCGAGAGTTCTTCATGCGCGGCGCGATGAACAGCGTGAACGGCGTGATCAACTCGGTGCTGCCGGGCTTCGGCGGCATTCAGGTGCAGTAGCGCCGCTCCTACCAACCGCAGGTCAATCTGGGCGCTTTCGCGGAGCCCCCACCCATCGCTGCCGCGCGCCCCGCCCCCGCTGCCGCGCACCTTCGCGGAGCCCCCACCCAACGCTGCCGCGCGCCCCGCCCCC
>JBDHVF010001147.1:0-2660 GCA_039809605.1 Polyangiales bacterium
CGCGCGCCGAGAGCGCGTAGCGCAGCGCCGGCCCGTCGGCGCCCGCGCGCACCTCGCCCGCGGTCTCGTCGTGCACCATCGCCGTGAGCACCGCCATGCGGGCGTAGTCTCGCATCGCGCGCATGTGCGCCGCGCCGAAGCCCGGCACCGACGCCGCCGCACCCGCCGGGTGCGCGAACGCAGGCACGATCCACACGCGGCGGTCGGAGCCCTCGGCGAAGTCGAGGTGCTCGGTGCACTCGTACGACTGGGGGATCCCGCGGTGCCCGTAGACCGGCTCGTCGAACACGCCCGCCACCGCGGCGCCCGGGTGCAGCCGGAGCCGCCTGCCCATCTGCCGGTGCGGGTCGGCGAGGCCGCTGCGCAGCGCGAGGTCGGCCGAGCCCACGGCGCTCGCCGCGAGCACCACCGCGCGGGCGCGCACGACCACGCGCGCCACGGGCCTTCCCTCGGCGCTCAGGGCCACGGCCTCGACGCCCGCCGCCGCGCCGCCGCGCACGATCACCCGCCGCGCCACGACGTCGGCGTACACCTTCGCGCCCGCGGCGAGCGCCTGCGGAACGACCACCTTGAGCGCGTTCTGCTTGGCGTCGTACGCGCACCCGAGCTCGCAGAACCCGCTGCCGATGCAGCCCGCGCGGTTGTGACGCAGCGGCCCGCCGCGCCACCCGAGGGCCTCGCACCCCCGCCGCAGCGCCTCGTTGTTGGCGTTGCGCTGCGACGCGGCGATCTCGGTCACGCCCAGCTCGCGCTCGATCGCTTCGAAGCGCGGCGCCATCTCGCGCGGCGACGCGCCGAGCACCCCGTGGCGGCGCGACCAGAGGTCGAGGATCTCGTCGGGGGCGCGCTTGCAGAGGTTGGTGTTGTGCACCGTGCTGCCGCCCACGCCGCGGCCCTGGAGCACGCGGATCGCGAGGTCCTCGGTGCTGCGCCCGGCGGCCTCTTGAAAGAGCATCGGGAGCATGTGGTCCTCGCGCTGGTCGAAGTCGGCGGGCGTGTGGTGGCCGCCCTCTTCGAGCGCCACGACGTCGAGGCCCGCGCGCGCCAGCTCGCGCAGCGCGATGGAGCCCCCCGCGCCCGTGCCCACCACCACGACGTCGACGTCGAGGCGCACCTCGCCGCGCAGCGAGCGCCCGCGGACGATCACCGCCACCCCCCCGCGGGCCGCATCACGAGGGGCCCGTCGTACCCGAGGATCGACCACGTGCGCGGGTCGCGGTAGTAGCCCAGGAACACCAGCGACTTGAGCCCCGCGAAGCCCCCGCGCAGGAGGGCCTCGTCGGCGGCCTCGATGGAGGCGAGCACGCGGTCCTGGCGGGCGGGGTCGAGCCTCGTGAAGCGCCGCGCGAAGCCCGCGCCCAGCGGCGCCACGTGCTCGACGAAGGCCAGCATGCGCAGGAGGTCCCTGCGCACGGTCGGGCGCATGCGCGCGGCGAGCCCGTCGGCGAAGAGCGCCACGTCGACCTCGTCGGGCGACGCCACCGAGCCGTCGGCGCGGTCGGGCGCGGCCACGCGGCGGGCGACGTGCTCCATCACCACGAGGTGCCACGGGTCGAAGGCCCGGAGCCGCGCGGCGCGCTCGGGCGCCACCTCGTAGCCCGTCGCGCGCACCGCCGCGACCACCGCCGCGGTGCCCGTGAGGGCCGCGCCCGCGCCCGCGAGCAGCCGCCGTCGTGTGAAGCGCGCCTCGGTCATCGCGCGGGAGGGTAGCGCGGCAGGGGGTGTAAGCCACGCGCGCGAGGGGCGTTTTCCGCGGAGGTTCCACGTCCCTCTCGCGGAGGTCACACGTCGCCATGAACGCCCGCTCGCTCGCCATGAACCCGCTGCCCTTTGCGCTCCTTGGGGCGCTCGCGCTCGCCCCGTCGCGCTCGTTCGCGCAGGAGGCGCGCGCCGCCCCCTCGCCCGACGTCGGACGCGTGACGCTCGCGGTGCTGCGCGACGACTGGGGCTACGACGCCCGCCATCGCCCCTATCTCGAGGTGAACACGCACATGGGCGTGCTCTCTCGCGCCGTCACGGGCACCCCGCCCGGCTACGGCCACGACGCGCAGGCCACGCCCACGCTCGGCGCCGACGTGCGGCTGCTCTTTCACGCCTTCGACTGCGGGAGCTGTGCGTTTCACCACGGCCCCGCGCTCGGCTTCACGTGGGCGCCGGGGCCCGACCTCGGCACCACCGACCGCTACGCGTGGCGGCACTACATCGGCGACGTGGCCTACGCGATGCGCATGGAGTTCCCGTGCATGCGCAGGCCGGGGCGCAGGGTGTTCCTCACGGGCGTGCTGGGCGTGTCGGGCGCGTGGGCCGACGCGGGCACCGGCAGCGCCGACGAGGGCGACCGCTCGCGCTGGAACGACCGCGCCGCCCTCGCCGACCGCGGCGACCACTTCGCCCTCGGCTGGCGCCTCGGCGCCAACCTCGACATGCACCTGAACAGTCTCCTCCTGGGCTTCGGCTTCGACCTTCGGCAGCTCTACGGCGTCGACACCGACCACGCGCAGACCTTCATGCTCGGCGCGCAGATCCGCGTGGGCTTCGACGTGGGCCTCGGCGGTCGCAGCCGCTACCCGAGCGGGTAGTCAGGGCTTCTGCGGCCGGGAGTGCTGCGCGGGCTGCGCGCCCGGTGACGCGCCTCCGCGACCGCGGCGGCGGCGGCGACG
>JBDHVF010001148.1:0-2657 GCA_039809605.1 Polyangiales bacterium
CCTCGCCCTGCGAGGGCGACCATGGCCCCTTCGCATTCCTCGCTTCTCGCCGCTCGATCGAGATCGACGACGACGCGCGATCGATGCGCTGACGCGGCTCACATCGAGCGGGAGCGTCATCCAGGAAGCGTTGAGGTGATGGCCCTCGCAGCGCGAGGGCCCCTGCGAGACGCATGCAGCTTGTCACCTCGTTTCAGCACGCTCAGCCACGCCCTCGCTCCGCGGGGGCGGGGCGCGCGGCAGCGAGGGTGGGGGCTCCGCGAAGGCGCGCGACAGCGTTGGGTGGGGGGACACGTCGCACACGCGAAAGCGGCAAACTTGACGTGAATCAGCCGGCGCCGCTTCGGCGACTACGCCGCCGCGTGATGGGTGGGGAGCGCTGATCGCCGCCCCCGCGCGCATTCGAAACGCGCGCAGGCCCACCCTCATCGCCCCCGCGCGCATTCGGAACGCATGCAGTCCCACCCTCACCGCCCCCGCGCTCGTTCCGAACGCACGCGCCCCCCACCTCGGGCGCCCCTGCGCGCATTCGAAACGCGCGCGGACCCACCCGAGGGGCCTCTGCGCTCATTCGAAATACGCTACGGCCGAGCTTGAGCGCGTCCACGCGCTTTCCGTTCACCTCGGCGATGGCTCCCAGATCCCATGCGAAGGCGGGCGACGGTGTGTCGTTCGCCCTGCCGCCGAAGCTCCTCGGAGCGGCGGCGGTCTCTGCGTTCCGCGGCGAGGCCCTCTCGCTCGCGGACGATCTGATCGAGGGGTTCAACGTCGACCCCGCGGTCATGATGGTCAACGTTCGCACCGGCATCGAGTCGGTGCAGCCTCGGCTCGCCGAGATCGTCGAGGCGCGTCCGAAGACGAACGTCGCCTGGATCGTCTCGCTGCCCAACCTGGGCCGCGCGGTGGAGCACGCCGCCGCGAACACGGCCGCCGCCCCGGCGGTCACCCGCGCGCAGATCGCCGCGAAGTACGCCGAGCTGCAGCGCTACCGCATGCCCGCGCTCCTCGTCGCGAAGGCGCTCGCGAGCGACCTCTTCAAGCTGCTGCCCGCCGAGCAGGTGGCCGCCCTCGAGGAGGGCCAGGGCCTCTACGACCACGGCCAGGACGCCATCTCCCTCGCGTCGCTCCTGCGCACGCACGCGGCGGCGATCGCGGACCTGCACCCGTTCACGCCCGAGCACCTCGCCACGATGGAGTCCCTCGGCTCGTGGGTCTGCGAGGCCGTCACCCCCGGCGGCGCACGCGCGAAGAAGCGCGCCGTCGCGGGCTCGCCCGCCGACCTGCGCGACCGCCTCTGGACGCTCCTCAAGCGCCGCTACGCCGAGCTGCGGCGCGCGGGCATCGAGCTCTTCGGCGAGGACGAGGTCGACGCGTACGTGCCGCGCCTCAACTCGCACGCGCGCACCACGGCGCCCAGCGCCGACAACGACAACGGCGGCGACACCCCGCCCGCGCCGCCCGCCCCTCCCACCGCCTGATACGCCCGACGGCACATCGGGGCGTGCAGCCGACGCCCCGATGCGCTCCTACGGCACCCTCCGTCAATCGACGGAACCTCCGAAGGCGTCACCGAAGGGGCCGCCTGCGCCAGAGCCAGCGAGCGTCGTGAAGGGAGTGATGGTGAGGCCCGTGGCGACGCCGAAGTAGACGTACGCTCGCCCACCGATGGGCGCGCCCACGACAACCTCGGCGTAGCCATCGCCGTTCACGTCCCCCGCGCCCGCGACCGAGTGCCCGAAGATGAACGTGTCGCTCGGGCCGGCGATGGCGATGGAGGGCGCGGTCGCGAGACCCGCGGCGCCGCCGAGGAAGACGTAGGCGCGCCCGACGCGGCCGTTCTGCTCCCTGGTCCCGATCACGAGATCGTCGTAGCCGTCGCCGTTCACATCCCGCGCGCTCGCGGCCGAGTAGTACTCGTCGAGCACCTCGCGGGGCAGCGTGAGCGCCTCGGAGTACGTGCTCGCAAGGCCCGCGGCGCTACCGAAATGGACGTATGCGTGCCCGGCGCTGCCGTCTGCCCAGGGCCCCGCGACGAGGTCGGCGTAGCCGTCGCCGTTCACGTCTCCCGCGCTCGTGACCGAGCCGGCGAAGCCGGTGAGAGTCATGGCAGGCACGAGCGCGAGACCCGTCACGCCGCCGAGGTAGACGTAGGCGCGCCCTACGTCTCCGACGACGAGGTCGGCGTAGCCGTCACCGTTCACGTCCCCGGCTCTTGGAACCGCGTCGACGAAGCCCGTGAGCGTCGTCGCGGGCTCGGTCGAGAGGCCCGCGGCGCCGCCGTGGTAGAGGTACACGCGCGCGAAGCTCCCGATCGCGAGATCGGCGTAGCCGTCGCCGTTCAGGTCTCCGGCGCTCTCGGCGGCGTGAGCGAGGAGGGTGAGCGTCGTGGCGGGCGTGGTCGCGATGCCCGTGGCGCCGCCGAGATAGACGTACGCGCGCGGCGTCGCCAGGCCGGTGTTCTCGCTCGTGGCCGAGACGAAGAGATCGGCGTAGCCGTCGCCGTTCACGTCCCCCGCGCCCCTCACCGCGGCTCCGAACTGGCCGAACGGCTCGCCAGGGCTGATGAGGATCGCGGCGGGCGTGGTCGACAGACCCGCGCCGCTGCCAGAGAAGACGTAGGTGCGCCCCGTGAGATTTTCTGCGCCGTTGGCCCCGAC
>JBDHVF010001149.1:0-2651 GCA_039809605.1 Polyangiales bacterium
CGTCGCGATCGAACCGCCGCGCGCGTACTGGCGGCGTCGCGAATGCGCCGCGGCTCTGCGGAGCCGCGGCTGGTCTCTCACTGCCGGCGTCGCGGTCGAACCGCGCTTCGCAACCATCACGCTTGCGGACCCCACCGACGCGCCCGCGGACCCCACCGACGCGTTCGCGAACCCCATCGACGCGCGGCTCCGACGCGTTCGCCGTCGCGTCGGAACGGGTCGCGAGCGCGTCGATGGGCCTCCGACGGCTCCGTGATGGCGTCGGAACCGCGCGTCGGGCGCTTCGCGCCGGCGTCGATGGGGTTCGCGGGCGCATCGATGGGCCTCGCGAGCGCGTCGGAAGGGGGCGCGCGGTCAGCGCGGGGTGACGGGGGCGGGCGGGTCGTCGGCGCGCTTCGCCTCGCGCTTCGCGGGCGGCTTGCGCGAGGCGAGGCCGAGCAGCATGAGGTAGTCCTTGCGCTTGAGCTCGGCGCGGGCGATGCGGGCCCACTCCTCGTAGAAGGCGCGCGCGACCCTGAGGCGCTTCGTCATCTCCTCGCGCCCGGCCGCGCCTGATGCGCCGGCCCCGGGGGCGCCGGTGAAGCGCTCGGCCTTCTTGATGAGGTCGCGGTGCTCCTTGCGCCACGCTTCGTCGATGCCGCGACGGGCGAGCACGGTGACGGCGGCCTTCGCGTCGGGGGTCGTGACGCCGTCGAGGGCGCCCGCGTGCAGCCGGTCGAGCCGGTCGAGCAGCGTGTGGAAGTACACCACCGCCGCCGGTCCGCGCCCCGGCGCGAGCCCGTCGAGCAGCGCCGCGTGCGCCGTCGGGGCCCGGTGCTTGAGCGACGCGTCAACGATCGCGTGCGTGCGCTCGTCACGCGCGTCGAGCGCCGCGATCGCGTCGGCCACCTCGCGGTCGATCAGCGGAACCGCCTCGCCGGTCGCAGAGAAGCCGCTGCAACGGTGGAGGGCCTCCCAGCCGCGCTCGTGCTCCGCGGCGTCGTAGCCGACCTTCGCGAGCGCCGCCTGGATCTCGGAGCGCGTCCCCACGCCGCGGAGGAACACCAGCAGCCGCGCGGGCGTCGCCTCGAGCGTCTCGTCGCTCACGTCGACCGTCGACGCGTCGTGGAGCGTCGGGTCCGCGGTCTCCTCGGGCGCCTTCGCGGTCTTCTCGGCCGTAGTCTTCCCCGTCCTGCCAGTCTTCGGCGTCGCCATGTTCTCGTCCCTCCAACGGGATGCGATATTCCGCGCCCACGATAGGGCGACGCGACGTCGGGATGGAAGCGCAAACGTCACCGCGCGAACGTGACGAAGGGCTCGCGCTCGAGCCTCGCGAGCATCTCGCGAACCTTGTCGGCGCTCGCCACGAGCGCGTCGGGGGCGTAACCGCCAGGCGCCCCCTCGGCCACGCCGCGCCCCGACGCCGCCGCGTCGACGTCGCCGAGGAACACCGCCAGCAGCGCGCGCAGCAGGGGTTCGAGGTCGCGCCGCGTGCCCGACAGCCTAGGGAGCACCTTGCCGAGCACGGCGCGGTCGAGCCTCCACGCGGCGCTCGTCTCGATGGCCTCGCGCTCGCAGAGGTGCACGAAGCGCAGCGCCTCGGTGGCCACGCGGAAGCCGAAGGGCCTGCCGCCCGACGACATCGCTTCGAAGACCCGGTCGAGGCGCTGGCCGGCGCCGTCGCGGCCCATGGCGAGCACCACGGCGCGCACCGGGTCGTCGTCGTGGCCCGACTCGACGAAGGCGCGGCGCTCGTCGGCCGTCGCCGCGGGCACGACGCGGCGCTCCCCGAGCCAGTCGCGCAGGAGCGAGGTCGGCGGGGCCGTGGGGAACTCCCACACCCACGCGCGGTCGAGCACCTTGGGGCTCAGCGCGTGCGTGGTCTCGTCGAGGTTCACCGTGCCGACCACGTAGAGGTTCGGCGGCACCGCGAGGTCGGGCAGCACCGCGCGCGCGCCGTCGGTCGTGGGCACCGGCGACGCGCGGCCGTGCAGCGGGATCGGCGCGCCGCTCTCCATCGCCGACAGGAGCTCGGCCAGGTAGTGCTCGACGCGCGCGAGGTTCATCTCGTCGAGGATCACGAAGTGCGCCTCGTCGGGGTGCTCGGCCGCGCGGAGCATCACCCTCAGCGCGGCGGTGTCTTCGTACGCGCCGTCGCCGCGCAGGGCGTTGAGGTAGCCGAGGAGCCCGCGCGAGTCGAGCCAGTCGGGGCGCACGGGCACCACGGCCACGCGCGGGTCGGCGCCCCCGTCGAGCGACTCGGTCATGAAGCGCGCGAAGGTGAGCGCGAGCGCGGTCTTGCCCGTGCCCGACACGCCCGTGAGCACCGCGAAGGGCCGCGCCGCCATGCCCACCACGAACGCGCGCACGAGGTCGAGGTCGAACGCCAGGCCCGCGGCCCGCGCGTAGGCCACGAAGCGCCGCGAGACCGACTCCAGCGTGGCCGCGCGGGGGGCGCCGGCGGAGAGCTCCCACGCGCGCGCCGAGCGGGCCTCGTCGACGACGCGCGAGCCGGGCGGCAGCAGGTCGAGGTGCCCGAGCGCGCGCTCGACCGCGAGCGCCACCACGGGCCTGATCGCGGGGTGCGTGAGGCACTCGCCCACCGCGTCGAGCGCGCCAGTGACGCCCCGCACGAGCACGCCCCGCTCGGCCAGCCGCGCGACGCCCCTCGC
>JBDHVF010001150.1:0-2650 GCA_039809605.1 Polyangiales bacterium
AACGGGCATTTCCTCCTCCGCCACCACCGCTCTGGCGGCGGGCGTTCCCCTCCTTGCCGTCGCCGATTACCCGCCCGCAGGCGAGGCAGCGCCTCCAACTCGCGAACCCGCTCCCTCCGTCGAACGTGGCACCCAGCTACCCATCGTCCTCTCGTTTCGATAACTCCCCGGCGCCCGACGAGTCAACGAGCTTGCGCTCCTCTCCATGCTTTTTCCTCGCGCTCCCCGCGCGACGCCAACCGCCGACCGCGTCGCATCGACGATCGACCGCGCCGCCCCCTCGCTGCCACTCCGCCCGCAAACACCCGTCCCCGCACGCGAACACGCCACTTCCGCGTGCAAACAGTTCGTGTCGTCGCGCGAACACACCACTGCTGCACTCGAACGCGTCGCCTCCGCGCGCGAACGCCCGACCGCCGCGCCCGAACACGCCACGTCATCGCCGGAACACCCCGCCGCGTCGCGCGAACGCCTCTCCTCCTTCGCGCGACGCCGGCGGTTCACCCCTTCACGACGATCATCGGCTCCAGCCGCGCGACCTTGCGCGCGAAGCCCGCGCGCTCGACCACGTCGACCACGTCGGCGACGTCCTTGTAGGCCTCGGGCATCTCTTCGACGATGGCGCTCACGCTCGCGGCGCGCAGCGCGATGCCCTTCTCGTTGAGCGCCTTGAGCACCGCGGCGCCCGTCGAGGTCCTCTTCGCCGCCGCGCGCGCCAGGAGCCTCCCCGCGCCGTGGCACGCGCTGCCGAAGGTCTCGTCCATCGCGCCGTTGGCGCCCACCAGCACGTAGCTGTAGCGCCCCATGTCGCCGGGGATGATCACCGGCTGGCCCACGTCGCGGTAGCGCTCGGAGATCGACTCGTGGCCGGGGCCGAACGCGCGCGTCGCGCCCTTGCGGTGCACGCACACGCGGCGAGGGCGGCCGTCGACCAGGTGCTCCTCGAACTTCGCGATGTTGTGGCACACGTCGTAGAGCAGCGACGCGCCCACGGCCGTGCGGTTCACGCCCGCGGCCTTCGCCAGCGCGCCGATGGCCTTGTGCGCGATCAGCGCGCGGTTGACGAACGCGAAGTTCGCCGCGGCCGACATCGCCTTGAGGTAGCGGTCGGCCTCGGGGCTGCCGAGCGGAGCGCACGCGAGCTGCTTGTCGGCGAGCTCGATGCCCGCGGCCTTCGAAGCGCGGAGCATCACCGGGAGCAGCTCCTCGCACACGGCGTGGCCGAGGCCGCGCGAGCCCGAGTGAACGAGCAACGTCACGCCGCCCACGCGCAGCCCGAAGCGCTCGGCGAGCTCCGCGTCGTACACCTCGGCGACGCGGTCGACCTCGAGGAAGTGGTTGCCGCCGCCGAGCGTTCCGATCTGCTGGGCGCCGCGCTCCCTCGCGCGCGAGCTCACGAGCGACGGCTCGGCGAACTCGAGGCGGCCGCCCTCCTCGATGCACTCGAGGTCTTCGTCGCGAACGATGCCCGTGTCGGTGAGCGACGCCGCCCCGTCGGCGAGGATCGCGTCGAGGTCGGCCACGCGGCTGTCGCGCTTCGCGGGCACCGTGCCCGCGGGCACCGCGAGCTGGAGCGCGTCGGCGATGCGGTCCCGCGCGGTCATCACCGCGTCGGCGTCGAGCTCCGTGGTGTGCAGCCGCACCCCGCAGTTGATGTCGTAGCCTACGCCGCCGGGCGAGACGACGCCGCCCTGCGCGGGGTCGAACGCGGCGACGCCCCCGATGGGAAAGCCGTAGCCCCAGTGGAAGTCGGGCATGGCGAGCGCGCGTCCCACGATGCCCGGCAGCGTCGCGACGTTGGCGACCTGCTCGATGCAGGGGTCGTCGTGCAGCGAGGTCATCATCTCGGCGTCGGCGTACACGACGCCCTCGACGCGCATCGCGCCCTGCACGGGGATGCGCCAGCGCACCTCGTCGATCGGTTCGAGCTTGTACTTCATGGGGAATCCCTCGCTGCGGAGGGGAGCAGTGATAGCACCGCGGAGCGACACGTCGATGCGTCGCGACGCGGCGGGCGTCCGCGTGCCGGCGCCGTTGACGACGCGAACGCCCGCGGTACCCGACGCGCGCCCCCACGGCCGCCAGTCCCCGGTGCACACGGGCGAGCGCCAGCGCCGCCACGCGCCCCCACGGCCGCCAGTCCCCAGTGCACACGGGCGAGCGCCAGCGCCGCCACGCGCCCCCCACGGCCGCCAGTCCCCAGTGCACACGGGCGAGCGCCAGCGCCGCCACGCGCCCCCACGGCCGCCAGTCCCCGGTGCACCCGGGCGAGCGCCAGCTCGCCACGCGCCCCCCACGGCCGCCAGTCCCCAGTGCACACGGGCGAGCGCCAGCTCGCCACGCGCTCCCACGGCGCTGTCGGCGCGCGACGACGCAACCTTTCGGCAGGCGCCCCGATAACCCCCGCATGACACGCATCACGCGCGCGCTCTACCCGGCGGGGTACTTCCTCACGTTCAATACGTACGGCTCCTGGTTGCCCGGCGACGATCGCGGCTGGTGCCGTCGGAACGGCGGCGCCGTGACGCTCCCACCCTCGCGCGCCCTACGGACGCGGTGTCTCGAGCGCCTCGCGCACCCGGTGGCGGTGTTCCTGCCGTGCCACATCGAGCTCGTGCACCGCGCCGTGGTCGCGACATGTGCCCATCGG
>JBDHVF010001151.1:0-2649 GCA_039809605.1 Polyangiales bacterium
GACGTGCGTGGCGGGCGCCGAGGCCGACGCGTCGGCGAGCGCGCGCAGCGAGTTGCCGTGCGCGGCGACGCGCTCGCGGTGGGCCTCGGGGCCTCCGTGGCGCCCGAGCGCGCCGAGGAGCCACGCCGTGATCGCGGCCTGCACGTGCACGTCTTCGACGGTGCGAAAGGGCTTCACGTAGTCGCTCCACCCGTCGCCCGCGAGGCGCGCGTCGGGCGGGAGCGCGACGGCCGAGAAGGTCACCGCCGCGTGCGGCACGTCGGGCACGAAGGGCGTCGCGGGCATGTCTTCGAAGGTCACGCCGGGTGTGTTCGCGGGCACGCGCACGAGCGCGAGGCGGCTGCGGCCGTCGGCGAGGGCGCCCTCGGTGGCGAGCACGAGGAGCGTGTCGGCGAGGCGCGCGCCGGTGACGTAGCACTTGGCGCCGTCGAGGGTGATACCGCGGTCGGTCACGGTCGCGCGCGTGGCGATGGCGCGCGGGTGGGCGCCGCCCTCCTCGGTGGCGCAGAGGGCCGCGCGCGCGTGCGGGCCGAGCGAGGGCACGAGCGCGCCGAGGGCGGCGTGGTAGCCCGCGACGAAGGCGCAGCCCACCGTGGGGGCGACGAGGCCGAGGGCGAGCGCGCGCTCGAGCGGGTGGGCGAAGCGGTCGCGCAGCGGGGCGACCGCGGCCCACCACACGTCGAGGCCCTGCGCGGGCGCCGCGGGGTGCGGCGAGAGCAGGTGCGAGAGGAGCGCGTCCACGGCCCGGCGCTCGCGCTCAGCCCCGGAGCTTCGCGATGCGCGCGAGGAGCGACCGCCCGAGGGCCTCGTCGGTCATGTGGACGAAGGCCGCGAGGCCCTGGAGCTGCGCGAGCGTCTCGCCCTCCCGCGCCTTGCCCCTCTCGCGGTTGTGAATGGCCGCCCGCAGACGCCGCCGCACCTCGCGCGGCACCCTCGCCTCGGCCACGCCGTCGGGCGCCTCGTTCACCACGAGGCCCGTGACCTCCTGGCGGTTGCCACGGCGAAGCACCTCGGTCTTGGTCGGGTGCAGCGCGAAGCCCTCGGCCCTGAGGATCTGCCCGATGCCGCGGAGCATGGCCCCGACGGGGGCCTTCGGGTGCGTGCCCTCGGGCGCGTCGGGCGAGGGGCGCCACGAGAAGGTCAGGTCGTCGGCGTAGCGGGTGTACCTGAACCCGAAGACCCTCGCGAGGCCCGAGAGCCTGCGGTCCATGCGCAGGCAGATGGCGTTGGTGATCGCGGGAGAGGTCGGCGCGCCCTGCGGCAGCGCGCGCTCGCCCGAGGCCACGTAGAGGGTCTTGCCGCGAAACTGCACGGCCTCGCGCGGGGCCTCGGTGGCGAGCAGCGCGAGCAGCGTCGCCACCTGCTCGGGGTAGCCCGCCTTGCGGTAGAGGCCCTTCACGCGCCTCCAGGTCACGGTGGGGAAGAAGTCCTTCACGTCGACCTTGAGGAGCACGTGCGCGCCCGCGTGCACCCTCGCGTTGGTGACGATCGAGCGGGCCGCGAGAAAGCCGTGGGCCGCGCCGTGCACCGGGAGCCGCTCGGCGACGTTGCGCAGCACCCACCGCTGCGCGGCCTTGAGGTCTCGCTTGGGCGCGGTGATGGTGCGCAGCGACCCGTCGCGCTTGGGGATCTGCCAGCGGCGGTAGTGCGTGCCCGTGTCGACGTCGCGGTGAAAGGTCATCCAGCGCAGCCGGGGGATCGTCACGCCGAGCGCCTTCGCGAGGTCGTCGGGGCCGCGGAGCTCGGGCAGGCCGTTGGCCCTGAGGCGCTCCTCGCGCTGGTCGATGTCGAAGCGGTCGGGCGAGGCGTCCTCGTCCCAGTGCACCGACGCGCCGAGGTGGGTGATGTGCGTCGCCTGCCAGGCCTGCCACGCGAGGCGCCGGAGGCTCCTGCGCTCGGTGGCCTCGGCCTTCCGCTGCTCCTTGTAGCGCTCGCGCTCCTTGCCCGAGAGGCTCGACGGGTCGAGGTGCTCGGTCGAGAGGCTCTTCGCCACGAGCTCGGCGCGCACCCACGCGTCGATGCCGCCCGCGTCGGTGATGGCCTTCCACCGCGCGACGCGCGCCTCGTGCTCGACGCGCCGCTTCTCGCGCTCGAGCTCGCGCGACGCGGGAGGCGTCGGGGGGGCGGGCGCCGCGCCCTTCGGCAGCGGGAGCACCACCGGGGCCGCGGCCTGCACCATCGTGTCGATCTTCGCGGTCATCGTCGTCCTGCGGTGAGCGGTGGGGAGGCGATGCGAGCGGAAGGAGCGCCGTGGGCTTCGAAGGCCGCCGCGGGGAGACGCGTCGGGCGCGTCACCATCCCACCTGGGGCATCGGTAGCCTCACCGGTCCAGCGCTAACCCGGACATCTAGTACGGGTTGAGAAACGCCGGATGCGGCGTTGGTTCAGCTCTCAACCCGTACTAGATGTCCGGGTAAGCGCTGGACCAAGAACAGGCATACCTTGCGGAGAGTGATCGAGTGATCGGTCCGGGGCGACGCGACATCGCCCCTGCGCGCGAGGCGCATCGGCTGGCGCGCCCGGCGCGGCTCTCCGCGACGGCCTTCGAAGTCGTTCGCACCGCGAACCATCTCACGAGCGCGGGGGGGAGCGCCCTCACCTGGCGATCACCATCCCACCTGGGGCATCGGTAGCCTCACCGGAGTATCG
>JBDHVF010001152.1:0-2647 GCA_039809605.1 Polyangiales bacterium
GCGACGACGCCGGCCGCGAGCACGAGGCCCACGACGGCGTAGAGGCCCACCTTGCGGTTGCGCCGGCCGGGGTTGGTCGCCACGGCGTCGCCCGCGTCGCTCTCGTCGGGGTGCTGCGGGCGCAGGCCCTTGCGCGACGCGCGGGGCTCGTCGCCCGCGTCGCTCGCCTCGGCGTCGCCGCGCCGCGCGACGCGGTCGCGCAGGCCGCCCACGGCGTCGAACACGCGGCGCATCGCGGGCCCGGCGTTCTCGCTCACGCGACCGACGGCGCCGCGCACGCCCCGCATGCCCTGCGTGAGCCAGCCGGGCGCGGGCTCGTCGAACGAGGTCTCGGGGTCCTGCGCGGAGATCTCCGCGGGCGGCACGCTCGACGCGAGCACGGCGGTGGCCTGCGCGACGCGGGGCTTCGCGGGGGCCTTGCGCTCGCGCAGCTCGACGGCCGCGGGCTCGTCGCCCCCCGAGGTCTTCACGGGCCTCACCGCGGGGTCGGGCTCGGGCGCGCGGGGGCTCTCGGCGAGCACGGTGGGCGCGGTGCCGAGCTCCGACGACTTCTTCTTCTTGCCCCCGAGGTCGATCGAGAGCACGAGGCGCGGCACGCGGGTCTTGGGGTCGACCTCGACGTCGACCGAGTCGATGACGCCCGTGACCTTCGCGCCCGCCCCGTCGACGTCGACCTTGTCGCCGAGCTTGAGGAACGACAGGTCGCTGCCGACCACCATCTCGCCCTGCGCGGCCGAGCGCACGCGGGCGCGCAGCGGGGCGTCCATGCCGTGGATGAAGAGCTTCACCCGCGCGTCCTCGGGCGGGAGCTTCGCGTCGAGCATCACGTCGTCCTTGGCGTCGAGCATGCGGCGGAGCGACTGCTCGGCCGCGGGCGCGACCTCGGTGAAGCGCACGCCGAAGGTGCCCGCGCGGGGGCCCTTGTCGTGCGCCCACACGACCTCGGCGCGCGCGCTCAGGGTCGACAGGCCCTCGGGCTTGAACGCGAGGTCGAGCTGCTCGCCCACCTCGGGGAGCACGGCCCCGCGCATCGACATGCCGCCCATCGACACGTCGTCGGCGTCGGCCTGCCACGCCTCGCGGTCGTCGACGGGCGTGAGGTCGACGGTCGCTCGCAGCGGCCTGCGGGGAGCGGTGGGATCGCGGCGGTCCGCAGATGCGGTGGTACCCATGGGTGTGAACTTCGCCTCCGTGTTCCGTTGGTTCGCGCCGCGCCCTGTGTTCCCCCACTGATGCGTTCAGGGGGCGCGTGAGAGATGCTGCGCTCGCACCGCCTATGCGACGCCGCGACGAGGAGCGTCCACTTTTCGTCACGCACATTTCCGCGACGCCCCTTCGCCGCCGCGGAATTTGACCCGCGCCGCGCGCGTGCCGTATGGCGACGCCCGTGGCGGTCACGCTCATCGTCTCGACGGCGGGACGCGAACCTCAGTCCATCACCCTCGACCTCCCGCGCATCGTGATCGGGCGCGGCGCGCACGCCGACGTGCGCCTGCCCTCGCGCGCCGTGAGCGACCTGCACGCGGTGCTGCACAGCGACGGCCACGAGGTCTCGATCGTCGACGAGGGCAGCACCAACGGCACGCGGGTGAACGGCCAGAGCCTCCCGCGCGGCCGTCGCAAGGCCCTGCGCGACGGCGACGTGATCACCGTCGCGACCTTCGCGCTGCGCGTGAGCGTGGGCATCGCGCGGCCCGACCCCCCCGAGCGCACGGCGAGCCTCGCGCGCAGGCTCCTGCTCGACGCGCTGGCGACGCAGCGCGACGAGGCCGCGCCGCCGCGCCTGGTGCTCCTCACGGGCAAACAGGCCGGCGCCGCGTGGGTGCTCCCGCCGCCGCCGTCGCGCGTGGTGATCGGACGCGAGCCGGGCTGCGAGGTGCTCCTCGACGACCGCGAGTGCTCGAAGCAGCACGCCGAGGTGCTGCGCGACGCCGAGGGCGTGACCGTGCGCGACCTCGGCAGCCGCAACGGCATCGTCGTCGCCGGCCGCGCGATGCCCGAGAAGCGCCTCAAGCACGGCGACGAGTTCGCCGTGGGCCGCACCGCCCTGCGCTACCACGACCCGACCGAGGAGCTCTTGCGCTCATTCGAAGCGGGCGCCGACGAGCCCGCGCCGCCCGACCTGCCGGGCCCCGAGCCCGAGGCGCTCGCGGTGGCATCGCCCGGGCCCGCCGCCGCGTCGCCGAGGCCCGCCGAGCCCGCCGCGGAGCCGCCCGCGCAGCCGTCGTCGACGTCGGCGAAGCCCGCGGTGACGTCGGCGAAGCCCGCCGCCCCGAGGGGCCATTTCGACTGGGTGGTGGTGGTGCTGGCGGTGGTGATCCTGGTGGTGAGCGTGAGCGCGCTGGTGCTGCTGCTCAGCGGGCGCCGGTAGCGACGCGCGCATGGCGACGGCGTCGCGGGTGCGTCACGCGCGTGGAATGCGAGCGTTGGCGATCGCGCGTCCGCGCGCATGGTGATGACGTAGGGGTCGCGCGTCCGCGCGTGGAATGCGGGCGTTGGCGATCGCGCGTCCGCGCGTGGAATGCGGGCGTTGGTGATCGCGCGTCCGCGCGTGGAATGCGGGCGTTGGTGATCGCGCGTCCGCGCGTGGAATGCGGGCGTGATGGTTGCTCAAACCCGGCGTCGAGCCGCCGGGCTGTGCAAGGAT
>JBDHVF010001153.1:0-2643 GCA_039809605.1 Polyangiales bacterium
GACGCCGCGCCGCCGCCCGACGACCCCCCTCCGGCGGACGTCGCGCAGGCTCCTGACGACGTCGCCGACGACGCGCCCTCGATCGACGCGCCCGACGACGACGCGCCCGCGATGGACGTGGCGCCCGTGCGGGACGTCCCTCCGCCGCGCGACGTGGCGCACCTGATGGGCGCTCGCTGCGGGTCGCCCGCGCCGATGGGGGCCGCGCACGCGCCCCCGGCGCCGCGCTTCTCGGGAGGCACATGCCCGCGGCTGGTGCCCGGCCGCAACACGCTGCACACGTCGCACGGCGACCGCACGTTCATCCTGGTGGTGCCCTCGGCGAGCGACGGGAGCGTCACGCCGATGCCGCTGCTGGTCGGGTGGCACTGGCTGGGCGGCTCGGCGAGCGGCTTTCTCGACCACGGCGAGGTGCAGGCCAACGCCGACCGCATGCGCTTCATCGCCGCGCTGCCCGAGAAGAAGGGCGACCTCGCGATCGGCATCGGCAGCGTGCGCTTCGACCCCGTGTGGCCCTACCTCACGTACCACACGCCCGCGCGCATCGAGGAGGAGGCGCAGTTCTTCGACGACATGCTCGCGTGCATCTCGTCGCAGTACCCCGTGGACCTCGACTGCGTGTCGGCCGCGGGCGTGAGCGCGGGCGCGCTGTGGACCGCGCAGCTCGCGCAGGTGCGCAGCCAGCGCCTCGCGAGCGCCATCGTGCTCTCGGGCGGCATCGGCCCCGCCACCACGCTCGGCGCGGGCCTCATCGACGCGCGCGGGTGGACGAGCGCCATGCACCGCATGCCCATGATGGTGCTCTGGGGCGGCCCCATCGATCAGTGCGCGCTCAACTTCAACACCGCGTCGCGCAACATCGAGAACGCCGCGGGGCGCGCGGGGCACTTCATCGAGGAGTGCATCCACAACTGCGGCCACACGGTGCCGCCCGTCGACCCGCGCTACGGCATCGGGGCCATCTGGCAGTTCATGCTCGACCACCCGTACTGGCTCGCGCCGGGCGAGTCGCCGTACCTCGCGTCGGGGCTTCCCATGAGCTCGCCGACGTGGTGCGCGATCGGCGCCGGGCACGCGACGCCGCGCGTGGGCGCGTGCCCCGACCCCACCATGTCGTGCCCCGTGCCGGCGCTGTAGCGACGGACCGGGTACGGGGTCGAGCGTCGCGCGCGGTCGCGTGACCGGGCGCTACATCGCGGCATCAAACTGCCCGTGAGCGCACAGCGTCTGCCTGAGCGCCTCGGGAGCGAGGCGCACGAGGTGTCACCGAGGAGGAGCGCAATCGGCGCGCTGCTCGCGGAGGTCCGCCCGCGGGTGGAGCTTCGCCTCCGCGAGCTGTTCGACGAGGTCGTCGGCGACGCGCGTGAGGTCGCGCCCGAGGCGCTGCCCGTGCTGCTCGCCGCGCGAGACCTCACGCTCCGCGGCGGCAAGCGGCTGCGGGCGGCGCTGGTGTTCGCGGCCGTCGAGTGCGTCGAGCCCGGCGCGCACCACGACACGGCGAGCGAGGTGGGCGTGGCGCTCGAGCTCCTCCAGTCGTGGCTGCTCGCGCACGACGACTGGATGGACGGCTCGCCGACGCGCCGCGGCGCCCCCTCGGCGCACGCCGCGCTCTCGGCGCGCTACGGCGACGCGCACCGTGGCGCGTGCGGCGCGGTCCTCGCGGGAGACCTCCTCGGCGCGCTCGCGCACGAGGTACTCGGGGGCGTCGACCTGCCGCCCGCGCGCCGTCGGGCGCTGGTGGCGGCCTTCGCGCGCATAGAGCGCGACGTGCTCCTCGGGCAGTGCCTCGACATGGACCAGTGCGAAGACGCGTGGCGCGTCTACGACCTCAAGACCGGCGCGTACAGCGTGCGCGGCCCGCTGTTGCTGGGGGCCGCGGTGGCGGGCGCGAGCGACGGGGCGAGGCGCGCCTTCGAGGCGTACGCGGCGCCGCTGGGGCGGGCGTTCCAGCTCCGCGACGACCTGCTCGACCTCTTCGGCCGCGAGGGGGAGACGGGCAAGTCGCGTGGGCGCGACATCCGCGAGGGCAAGGCCACGCCGCTCGTCGCGCACGCGTTCGATCACCTCTCGGACGCCGATCGCGAGGCGCTCCGCGCGGCCCTCGGCCGCCGCGACGCGAGCGACGCCGAGGTCTCTCACGCCTGCGCCCTCGTCGAGCGATCGGGGGCGCGCGACCGCTTCGAAGACGAGGTGCGGCGGCTCCGCGCTCGGGCCCTCGAAGCGCTCGACGGGGGGTTGCACCCCCACGGCCGGCTGCTGCTCGAAGACCTCGCGGCGACGCTCACCGAGCGCGACGCGTAGCGGCGCGTCAGCGCGCGAGGATCCCCTTCGGGGGCACCGAGTACACGGGCGCCTCGCGCAGCCCGTGCTCTCGCAGGACGCCGTTGGCCGCGAGGAGCCCCGCGGTGCACGCGGCCTCCATCAGCGTCGCGGGCGTGGGGATGCGCACCCAGTCGCCCGCGAGCCAGAGGCCCCGAACGCCGGTCTCGACGGTGGCCCGGTCGGCGTGCGCGCCGACGTGGGCGGCGGCGAAGTCGTCGCGCAGGTGCAGGTGCTCGCCCAGCGCCCTCGCGCCCTTCACCGCGGGGAAGTAGTGCTCGAACTCCTCGCGCAGCGCGGGCGCGACGGCGTCGTCGGCGAGGT
>JBDHVF010001154.1:0-2641 GCA_039809605.1 Polyangiales bacterium
TTTCCGCTCGGCGTATTGTTCGCCGCAGTCATGGTGGCGCCGCCGATGGGGCCCGTGGGGCGGGGCGCGCTGAAGGCCACGGTCTCGACGGGGCGCGCGGGGGCCGGGGGCATCGCGCCGATGGGCGTCGGCGAGGCCTGCGGGTTGCCGAAGGGGGCCGTGACGTTGCCCGTGGTGGCGGTCACGCCTCCCCGGGCGCCCGCGGCGATGGCCTGGCGCACCTTGTCGATGAGCACCTGGGACTCGAAGGGCTTCACGATCGCGCCGACGGCGCCGCACGAGCGCGCCGAGGGCTCGTCGAGCGGCGAGTGCTCGGAGTAGAGGAGGTAGATGGGGATGCCCCCCACGCCCGCCTCCGCGCGGATGCTCCGCACGAGGTCATAGCCCGTCGAGCCCGCGCCGAGCGCGACGTCGACGATGGCGGCCTGGGGCCTCACCTCGCGGAGCTTCGCGAGCACGCCGTCGGTCCCGTCGTGGGTGACCACGGTGACGTCCTCACCCGCGAAGGTCAGTTCGAAGACCTTGCGCATGGTGGCGCTGTCGTCGACCACGAACAACGTATTGGGCACGACCTGTTCCTCCTCGAGCGGGCGGCGCGGAGCATCGAGCCCCGCGAGAAATCCTATGAAACCACGTGAGGTTCTACGTAGGTGCGCGACGGCGTGTCAAGAATCACAGTCGCGCGGGGCCTCACGGTCGTCCGAGGCTTGCGCCCTTCACCATGCGCCGGGATATGATGCGCCCCGTCGCGGCTCCCTCGGCGCGGCGACGACCCACGGCGCAGGAACCGATCGAACAGCCCGACGATGGCCGAACACGCTTGGCAGGCACCGCAAGAAGAGGCACGCCTGGGCTCCTACCGGGTCCTCGCGGAGCTCGCGCGCGGCGGCATGGCGGCGGTCTTCCTCGCCCTCCGCGAGCCCCGGCAGCAGCCCGCGCCCGCGGAGCTCCACGACATCGCGCGCCGCGCGCGCTTCGACGACGACGCGCTGCGCATCGCGCAGGTGATCGAAGGTTCGAGCGACATCGCGGCCATCAAGCAGATCCACGCGCACCTCGCCCACGACCCCGACTTCGTGGCGATGCTCATGGACGAGGCCCGCATCGCGACGAAGATCCACCACCCCAACGTGGTCGAGATCCGCGAGTACCGCCTGGGCGAGGGCGACGGCACCAACTACATCGTGATGGAGTACGTGGCCGGCGAGTCGCTCTCGACGCTCTTCAAGGCCATGACCTCGCGCGGCGGGCGCTTCTCGCCCGCGCTCGCGGCGTCGATCGGCGCCGACGTGGCGGGCGCGCTGCACACGGCCCACGAGCTGCGCGGCGCGGGCGGCGAGCCCCTCGAGCTCGTGCACCGCGACGTCTCCCCGCAGAACGTGATCGTGCGCTACGACGGCCGCGTGAAGCTCACCGACTTCGGCGTCGCCAAGGCCGTCGGTCGGCTCCAGCGCACGCAGCCCGGAGAGATCAAGGGCAAGCTCGCGTACATGGCGCCCGAGCAGGCGTACGGCCGCGCCGTCGACCGCCGCTCCGACGTGTACTCGCTCGGCGTGGTGCTCTACGAGGTCGCGCTCGGCCGAAGGCTCTTCGGCGGCCGCTCCGACGCCGAGACGGTGCGCAACATCATCCAGCACAACGTCCCCGCGCCGCGCTCGGTCGACCCGTCGTTCCCCTCGAGCCTCGAGGAGATCATCATGGGCATGCTCCAGGCCGACCCCGCGCAGCGCTTTCAGAGCGCGGGCGCGGTCGAGCGGGCCCTGCGCGCGTTCGTCACGACGGCGGGCGAGCCCGAGGTGGCCCCGCGCCTCGGCGAGCTCGCGCGCACGCTCGACCCCGCGCGCTACCACGCGAAGACCGAGCTCGTGGTGCGCGAGCTCGCCGCGCCGCAGCGCCCGCGCACGCCCACGCCGCCGCCCGCGCAGCGCCCCGTCGAAGCGTCACCGGGCGAGTCGCGCACGCTCCTCACGTCGCGGCCGCCCGCGCGCGTCGCCACGCAGGCGGCGCCCAAGGCCCGCACGCCCGCGCCCGAGCCCCTCGACGGCGCCACCATCCCGATGACCGAGCAGGCGCGCGCGGCCATCGCGTCGATCGCGCCGCCCGCGCCCGAGCGCCCCTCGATCGGCGACGGGCCGCCGGACTACACCCAGCCCACGCTCCGGCGCGCCGAGCTCGACGCCGCGCCCGACCCCACGTCTCCGTCGTTCGCGCCGCCCGTCGCCCCGACCGTCGGCGAGCGCACCCTGATGGCCGCCGACCCGTACAGCGCCTCGTCGCGGCCGCCGCCCGCGCGCCCCGCGTCGCCGACGCCCGCGCCCGACATGGCGCTGCAGCAGACCATGCTCGCGGAGCTCCCGCGCGAGGTGATGCAGCAGGTCGCCGAGGCCGCGCGGTCGAACCCGGCGCCGAGGCCCGCGTTCGTGCCGCGCGAGGAGCCCTCTCGCAAGGGCCTCTGGGCGGCGGTCTCGGTGGGCGTGGTGCTCTTCGCGCTCGCGGCGCTCTTCGCGCTCTCGCGCATGCGTTAGAGCGGCGAACACCCGCCTTCGGTACAGCCCGGAAAGAGACGCGAGCGCAGCAAGGAGGGGCTGCGAAGCAAGGCTGTTGGCCTTGCGAGCAGGCCCGACGCCGCGGCGCGACGCGG
>JBDHVF010001155.1:0-2638 GCA_039809605.1 Polyangiales bacterium
GCGAGCAGCAGCGCCACGAACAACAACCCCACGTAGCGAAGCATCGTGACCTCCCCGAGATGCCAGAGCGAAGGATCGACCGGTGGCGCGAACGTATCACGCGAGCTTCGGTGCCGACTACGCCGCTACACGACCGCGACGTCGTCGGCCCCTCGGCGGAAGCGCGATCGCGACGTCGTCGGTACGTTGGCGGCAGCGCTCCCTCTCCCGCGACCTCGCGGGAGAGGGCGGGGGGTGAGGCCAGGCAGGCTACTTCCAGGCACCCCCTCCCGCGTCCGGGGGGGGGGGGGGGGGGGGGGGGCGACGGGGGAAGGGCTACCGCGCCCGGAGCACCCGCGCGCTGCGGGGCGCGAGCTCGACGCCGCCGCCCATCACCGTGGCGCCCGTCGCGAGCAGGTCGTCGTACGCGCCCGCGGGCAGCGTGACCATGCGTGGCTCGTCGGCGCGGTTGATCGCCACGACGACGTCGTGCGCGCCGGTGCACGCGCCCATGCGGTAGACCCAGGTGTCTTGCGTGGCCGAGAGCGTCGTGCGCGCGCCGCGGGCCAGCACGGGGTTCTCGGCGCGCACGCGCGCGAGCGCCGCGACGCGCTGCTGCTGGGCGAGCTGCGCGGGGTTCAGGGCGCGGTCGTCCCAGGGCATCATGCGCCGGTTGTCGGGGTCGCCGCCGCCCGCAAGCCCGATCTCGTCGCCGTAGTAGATCAACGGAACGCCGGGGTTGGTGAGCATCACCGCGAAGGCCAGGCCCAGGCGCTCGTAGGGCGCGGCGTCCGTGGGCTGGCTGTAGTCGCTCGTCCACCCGTTGCCGGGGTACGAGCCCTGGCGGCAGTCGGTGATCTGGCGGCTCGCGAAGTGGATCGCGCGCGGGATGTCGTGGTTGCCGATGAAGGTGCTCATGAGGGAGCCCGCGCCGTAGAAGCCGTCGTTCTCCTGCATCCAGCCGGCGAGCGCGTCGAGGCGGCCGCCGGGCGTGAAGAGCGCCTCGCACACGCGGGCCTTGAAGGGGAAGTCGAACTGCCCGTCGAGCATCGTGGCCGGGTTGACGAACGAGCGCAGCGTGTCGCGGTTGTCGTAGTCGAAGGTCTCGCCCACGAGGTAGAAGCGCGAGCCCATGGCGGGCGTGACCTCGCGCGAGAGGCGCGCGCGAAGGTCGGTGAGCCACGTGCGGGGAACGTGCTTGATGGCGTCGAGGCGCAGGCCGTCGACTCCGTACTCGCGCGCCCACCAGACGGCGTCGCTCACCGACCACGCGCGCGCCGCGGCGTTCTCGTAGTCGAACGAGGGCAGGTAGCTCGTGAACGCGCAGCGCGTGCCCCAGAAGGGGTCGTTCCAGAGGTCTCCGTCGGCGCAGAGGCGAAAGCCGCCCATGGCGTCGCGCACGAACCAGTCGTGGTGCGCGCGGTAGAGCCCGCTCTCGACGTCGACGTGCTTCATCACGTAGTCGAAGACCACGCGGATGCCGTGGCCCCCCGGCGCCATCGCGCCGTGCGCCGCGGTGACGAGCGCGCGCAGGTCGTCGGCGGTGCCGATGCGGGGCTCGACGCGCGGCGCGGGCGTCGGGTTGCGCGGGTCGGCGTAGCTGACGTCGTCGGGCGACGGCCAGTACCCGTGGTACGACGAGTACTGGTGGGGGTCGGCGCGCGGGTCGAGCGCGGCGCCGGCGGTGTCACGGGCCTTGTAGGGCGCCGAGATCCAGAGCGCGGTCACGCCGAGGCCCGCGAGGTAGGGCACGCGCATGCGCAGGCCCGCGAGGTCGCCGCCGGCGTACTGCCCGCTCGCGCCGCGCGTCGCGTCGCCGTCGGTGGCGCCGGGCACCGTGGTGCGTCGGCCGTCGCTGTCGTAGAAGCGGTCGGTCATCGCGAAGTACATCACCGCGTCGCGCCAGTCGAAGGCCGTGAGGTCGCCGCAGGCGCGCGGGGCGGGGCCGCCGCACACGTCGATCACGCTGTTCTCGCCGCCCTGGCCGTCGCTCGTGCGCGTGGGGTTCGAGGGGTCGGCGATCCAGCGGGTGCCGTTCACGATGAACTTGTACTGGTGCCTGCCCGCGGGCTCGATGCGCGTGGTGAGCCGCCACGTTCCGTCGGCGCCGCGGGTCATCGCGAGCGCGCCGCGGTCGGGCGTCGCGGCCCACATGAGCCAATCGCCCGAGACCCACGCGCTCGTGGCCGACGCGTCGGAGTACGTGAACGTCACCTCGTTGCAGGGCGGCGGCGGTGGCGGCGGCGGTGGCGGCGGAGGCGGAGGCGGCGGCGCGTCGGAGCTCGCGTCGCCGAGGCCTCCGTCGGAGCGGCACGCGCCGTCGGGGAGCAATCCCCCGTCGCCGCACGTGACGGGCCCGGGTGGCAGGCGGCCCATGTCTGTGACCGCGCCCGCGTCGTCGTCGAGCGGCGGGGAACCGCTATCTAGCAGGGCTTCGGCGTTGGTCGCGCATCCGGCGACGAGGGGCAGCGAGAGGGCGAGGGCGAGGCGGAGGGGGCGGCTCACGCGCGGAACGCTACCACCGCCGGGTGTGTTTCCGATCGTGCGCAGGCGTCATGGTCGTCCGAGTGCGTGGTCGTCGTTGCCCGGGGTACGCCGGAGTCCATGGGCTCGTTGGTGAGGCTGACCCCGGGCTACCGAACGTGGTCGCCACGCCTTC
>JBDHVF010001156.1:0-2635 GCA_039809605.1 Polyangiales bacterium
TCGTCCTCGTCGTCGCCCTGACCTCTCTCGGCTGCACCCACGACTGGGGGAGCGTGCCAACCCCGCGCGCCGACGCGCGCGCCGACCTGCCCGCGGCCGACGTCGTCGACAGCCTGCCCGCGCCGCGCGCCGTCGCGCCGCTGCACGGCGACCGCGTCACCATGCTCCGTCCCACGCTGCGCTGGGACCTGCCCCCCGACATCACCGCGGCGCGCGTGGAGCTCTGCCGCGACCGCCCCTGCCGATCGAGCATCACCACGTTCGACGTCACGGGCTCGTCGGCGCGCGTGAGCGTCGACCTGCCCGCGGGCCCGGTGTACTGGCGCCTGCGCTCGCTGCGCGACCGGGCCGCGAGCGCCGCCACGTCGCCCGTGTGGCGCTTCACGGTGCCCGCGCGCGCCGCCGCGGAGGTCGACACCTCGTTCAACGTCGCGGCGCCCGACCTCGACGGCGACGGCCGCGCCGACGTGGTGGTGGGCGCCTCGCGCGGCGGCCGCGCGCACGTGTTCCCGGGCCGCGCCGGGGGCTCGTGGCGGCCCTCGGCGGTGACCCTCACCGCGCCCGACGCGATGACCCTCGGCGCGAGCGTCGCGGGCGCGGGCGACGTGAACGGCGACGGCTACGACGACCTCGTCGTGGGCGGCGACACCATGCTCGACAGGGCGTTCGTGTTCCACGGCTCGGCGTCGGGCGTGGCCGCGGCCCCCACCACGACGCTCGCCGCGCCGCGGGGGGGAGACTACGGCCTCTCGGTGGCGGGCGTGGGTGACGTGAACGGCGACGGCTACGGCGACGTGCTCGTCGGCGCGCCGGGGGAGGACTTCACCACCGGCCTCGGCGTGGCGTACCTCTACCACGGCGCGTCGGGGGGCCTCGCTACGTCGCCCTCGCGCACGCTCTCGGTGGCGACCACGCCCATCCACTCGAACCTCTCGCGCTCGCTCGCGAGCGCGGGCGACGTGAACGGCGACGGCTACGACGACGTCGTCGTCGGCGCCCCGGGCGAGGCGAGCGCCCGCGGGGCGGCGTACGTCTACCTCGGGGGCCCGACGAGCCTGGGCCCGTCGCCGTCGGTGCGCATCCCCTCGCCCGAGGGGGGCGAGTTCGGGCACACCGTGAGCGCGGGCGACATCGACGGGAACGGCTTCTCCGAGGTGGTGGTGTCCGCGTGGCTCCTCGGCTCCAACGCGGGCAGGATCTACGTCTTCGCGGGGGGCGTGGCGGGGGTCGCGACGACGCCCTGGGCGACGCTCTCGATGCCCGCGGGCTCGCACCTCGGCAGCGCGCTCGCGGCGAGCGGCGACGTGAACGGCGACGGCTACGCCGACGTGATCGCCGGCGCCGAGGAGTCGAACGCGCTCGCGGGCGCGGCCTGCGTGTTCTTCGGGGGCCCGTCGGGCGTCGGCATGGCGGGCGCACCCTCGCTCACGATCGCGTCGCCGGGCGGGGCCAACGCCTACTTCGGCCACTCGGCGGCCGCGGTGGGCGACGTGAACGGCGACGGCGTGACCGACTTCGCGGTGGGCAGCTACAACGACGGCCCGCGCTGGGGCGGCGCGTTCCTCTACCTCGGCAGCCGCGGGGTGCTCTCGAACACCCCCGCGGCGACCCTCGGCGACGTGCCGACCGACGGGCAGTTCGGCGCCGCGGTGGCGAGCGCCGCGGGGGGGCGCCGCGCGTGGCGTCGCCCTCGCTCGTGACCCTCTGTCGCGGTTGCGGGCCCGACGCGTGAGCGCCTAGGATCGCCGCGTGGATACGCTCGGGGACGGTGAGGAGTCGAGCCGCGCGCTGCCGCGCGGGTACGTGCTCGGGCGCTACACCGTCGTGCGGATGCTCGGAGAAGGCGGCATGGGGGCCGTCTACGAGGCCGTGCACAACGACCTGAAGAAGCGCGTCGCGGTGAAGACCCTGCACCGCGACGTGGCGCGCGACGCCGTGGTGCGCGCGCGCTTCGTCCGCGAGGCGCAGGCGGCGGCGCGGGTGCGCCACCCCCACGTGGTCGACGTGTCCGACGTGGGCGTGCACGACGAGCTGCCGTACCTCGCGATGGAGCTCCTCGAGGGCGAGGACCTCCGCGCGCGCTTCCGGCGCGAGGGCGCGCTCGAGGTCGGGGCGCTCGTGGACGTGCTCCTCCCGGTGCTGGCCGCGCTCGACGCGGTGCACGCCGAGGGCGTGGTGCACCGCGACCTCAAGCCCGAGAACGTGTTCCTCGAGCGCGCGCGCGACCGCGCCGTGGTGCCCAAGGTGCTCGACTTCGGCATCTCGAAGGTCACCGACGCCGACCGCAAGGCGGGCATCACGGCCTCGGCCTCGGTGCTCGGGACGCCCTATTACATGGCCCCCGAGCAGGCCACCGACTCGCGCCGCGTCGACGCGCGCGCCGACCTCTACGCCCTCGGGGTGGTGCTGTACGAGGGCCTCACGGGCGCGCTCCCCTACCGCGGCGAGAACCTCTTCACGGTGCTCACGGCGGCTTCGAAGGGGGGCTGCGCGCCGCCGCGGACGCTGCGCGCGTCGATCCCCGAGGCCCTCGAGGCCGTGGTGCTGCGCGCGATGTCCGTCGCGCCCGCCGACCGCTTCGCCGACGCGGCCTCGATGGCCCGCGCGCTGCTGCCCTTCGCGTCGGCCGAGGCGC
>JBDHVF010001157.1:0-2631 GCA_039809605.1 Polyangiales bacterium
GTTCTTGCCCAACTGCTCGCGCAGATCGGCGACCTCCTTCTCGAGGACCTCGATGCGGGCGACCAACGCGGCGACGAGGGCGCGGACCGAGGCCGGGGTTCTCGCCCAGTCCTCGTCCGAAACCACCGGCAGTTCGTTGGCTCCGCGCGCCATCGCAATCGCCCCTACACGAGCCGGAGCTCCGTGGGACCCACGAGTTGCGCAACCAGCGTCACGCAACGCGCGGCAACTCCCGCGGAGTCCCGAGCAAGTCTTCGATCGCGGTGGGGATGCCGTGGATCCGGAGGAGACAGGCGCTGTTGGGGGGCCGCTGGTTGTGGGTGAACTGGGTCTGCCAGGTCTGACGACGGTGAGCTCGCTGGTCGCGGATGACGAAGGGGACTGCCGGGGGCGGCACCAGACGCACGGGCGGTGCGACGACCACCTGCTGGCCGCGCAGCTGTTCTCGCAACCCCTGACGCGCCCGGCTCGCCTCCACGTCCACCCACCACACCGCGTTCGGACCCAACCGCGGCGCGCTCGGCGGTGGCGGCGGCACCGGCCTCTCGATCCTCGCGAGAGGCGACTCCGACGCAGGCGCCGTGGGCGTGTCGGTCGGCTCCGCAGGCGCGGGCGGGTCCATCACAGTCCCGGGCAACGGCTCCAACACCGTGACGTAGCGCGCACGATCCGTTCGCGTCGGGCGCCCACGGCACTGCGCCCACTTCGCGCAGGCGCGGCAGTCCGCAGGGTTCGCGCGGTACAGCACGCGCAACCGCAACGGCTCGCGCCGCGTCTCGGCCCGTCGCAGCAGCTTGCCCTCGGGACAGCGAAGAGCCCCCTCCTCGGTCCAGACGAAGTCGCTTCCGCCGAAGCGGCCCGTGGCGCGCCCCACTGCCGCAGCGATGCGCCCGCGCGCACTCGGCGGCGGGATGACGGTGCTCTTCGCGGGCGCGGTCTCTGTGGGCGCGGTCTCTGTGGGCGCGGTCTCTGTGGGCGCGGTCTCTGTGGGCGCGATGGCCTCGGCGGTCGTGGTGCTCTCCGCGGATACGGGGTTCTGCGGCGATGCGATCGTCTCCGTCGGCGTGGCGTCTGCGCTCGGCGAGGGCGTCGCGACGATCGCGGGCGACCACAGCGTGTGCCGCACGGGCGTCGGCAGGAGGCGCAGGCCCAGGCGCAGTTGGAGGTTCCAGGCGAGTTGGCCCAGCAGCGTCCAGAACGACTGCCCCGCGGGGCTCCAGCTCAAGGTCCGATCCAGATCGCGCTCGCGATCCTCCTGTGCCAGCGTCCCCTCGAAGCCGCCGCGCGCGAAGTACAGGCTCAACACGTCCTCGATCGACCAGCCCGTGGCGCTGCGATCGGTCACGAACAGCTCGTAGACGAAGTCGCCTACCCGCTTGCCCACCCGCGGCTTGCCCGGCTCGATCGCCGGTCGCCTCGTGATGATCAAGCGCGTCACCACGGCGTCGGCCGCATTCTTCGCCGCCACCCACGGCACCTCCAGGACCTGCCATGCCTCGCGCCGCACGGGCGAGTCGGGCGATGCGTAGGTGGCGTGGGGCGGCGTGGCGATCACGGTCTGCACGGCCTTGCGCCGCAGCAGCCGGTAGTCCGCGCAGCGCATCAGGTACCCCAGCCCGTGCCGCGTGATCGTCGCGGCGATGCGCGCGTACCCGTACAGCCCGTCCAGTCGCAGCAGGCCCTGCGAGGCCGCCAGCCCGCGCCCCGTCAGGTAGCGCACCACCGCCGCGCAGGCGTCCTCGATCTGGGCGAAGGGATGCCCGTTGCCCGGCGCGCTCCAGCAGCCCAACCACTCGCCCGTGTGGGCCTGTTGCAGCACCGTGCGCGTGCGCGTCACGTCCGCACGCCCTGAGCCCCCGTAGTAGCCGGTACGCGATGTCGGCCCCCCATGGCTGATGCGGTTGCAGCTTGCTGAGACGCTCCGGGGTCTATGCGATCCCCGAAGCGATCTCCTCGCCCGAGCGCCGTGGACTGGCCCGCCCACGTCGAGGCCCTGTCCCGCAGCGGGAAGAGTGTGCTCGAGTACGCCCGCGAGCACGGCCTCAAGCCCGACACCCTGTACCGCTGGCGGCGCCGACTCCGCCCGCCTGCCGCGACGCCGCGCCTGCTGCCCCTCACGCTCGAGGCGCCGGCACCCTGCGAGCTCGTCTTCCCCGATGGCCGTGTCCTGCGCTTCCCCGTGACCCTGCCGGCCCTGACCCTGGGCGCGTGGATCGCGGCGATGGGTACGCGATGATCCTGCTGCCCACCTCGCGCCCCCTCTACGCCGCCGTCGACCCGGTCGACCTGCGCCGCTCCTTCGACGTCCTGGTCGCCATCGCCCAGGAGCAGCTCGGCCTCGACGCCCTGCGCAGCGCCGTCGTGCTCTTCTTCAACCGCGATCGCGCGCGCTGCAAGATACTCTTCCACGACGGCTCGGGGCTCGTCATCGTCTACAAACGCCTCGACCGTGGGCGCTTCCAGATCCCCGCCGCCGTGCGGCCGGGCGAGCGCTCCGTGCGCGTCGAGCCGCGTGAGCTCGCGGTGCTCCTCGCGGGCCTCACGCGCCGCTGAGCCACAATCGACATCGCCTCGGAATTTCCTCGCGGGGTCCCTCGTTGAAGCGACGTGGATCTGCCCGAGGCCCTCACC
>JBDHVF010001158.1:0-2631 GCA_039809605.1 Polyangiales bacterium
GGCGCCGACCCGAGGCGCCACCAGCCGAAGCGCTACGGCCTCGCGCCCGACGTGTTCTACCGCGCGTCGCCCGAGGGCTCGGACTGGGTGGTCGTGCGCGTCGCGGGCGGCGCGCGCGGACAGGTCAACGCCCTCTGGGGCGCCGCGACGCTGCGCGCGGGCGCCTCCGCGGGAGAGCGCGTGCGCGGCCTCCACCACGCGGGAGGGCTGCCTCTGCGCGTCACCCGCGAGGGCGAGGTCGTGCGCGTCGACGGCGAGGTGATCGCCCACGGGCTCCCCATGGAGCACGGCGCGTCGGGCGCGCCCCTCTTCGACGACGACTGGCGCGTCGTGGCGATGCACGTCGGCACCGACGACCGCCCCGACGGCCGCCGCGTGCGGGGCGTGCGCGAGGTCTCGGTGGCCGCCGCGCTCGACGCCGCGCGCGAGGTGGCCTCCGAGGAGGCCGCGCGCGACGTCCTGGCGCCGAGGGCCGAGGCGATGTCGCGCTTCGGCGCGCACCGGCTCCACGAGGTGTTCCCCGGGTACTTCTACCTGACCAACGGCAGCGGCACGAAGAACGGCGAGCTCCTCGTCGAGAGCGACGACACGGAGCACTGGTTCCTGTTCACGGCCAACGACCCGAACAACCAGTACGTGAAGTTCACCTTCGCGGGCGACGGCAGCGGCGGGAGCTCCACGGCCCTGACCCTGAAGATCAACTACCAGTCCTCGGCGCTGCCCTGCGACCCGTCGGACTCGAACTCGCTCTCGAGCTACCGCAACAACCTCCCGTCGCACCAGTACAACGTCCACTCGGTGTCGACGGTGCCCTGACGCGCGCCGCGCGTCAGCGGGGCATCACGCAGCGAAGGCCGTAGATGGGGTCGACGAGCGGCGGCGTCAGGTCGCAGCTCGGGCACGACTGGCGGAAGTAGGCGGCCTGTTGGATCGGGTTGGAGCGGCTCGCGAAGATGTCCGCGAGCGGGGGATAACCGCTCGACCCGAACCCGTGGCCCGTGCCGAACTGCCAGCGGTATCCGACGGCCTGCTCCATGCCCCACGCGCTCACGCACTGCGGCGTGGAGCCCGTCGCGTAGGCGAGGCCGCGCGCGCCAGGGCACTCGTCGGGGCGCACGCGAAAGTCGGTGCCGAGCCCCGGCGTGCCGCGCGCCGCCTCGAGCCACTCGAGGGCGGTCGGCAGGCGCTTGCCCGAGAGTCGGCAGAGCGCCTCTGCCTGCCGCCACGCGAGGTCGCCCGTCGACTGAACGCCGCGCACGCTCGCGGCGTAGGAGGGCGTCGTCCACGAGCCGTCATACGCGACCGTCGAGGCCGTCGCGCTCGTGAACTGCGTGCCCGTGCCGCCGGGGCCGCTCCAGACGCTCGCGAGGTAGCGGTCGATCCAGAACGCCGAGGCGCCGCTGCCCACGCGCACGATCTCGTCGTTGCCCTTGCGGCAGAGGATCGCCCCCGCGGGCGCCGACGCCTCGGAGAAGCGGTCGTAGCCGACGGGGCAGTCGGGCGTGCCGACCCGGTCGGCGTAGAACGCGTACGGGACCGGGCTGATGGGCTGCGAGGGCGAGAGCGCGGTGCCCCCGACGGTGACCTCGTAGGTGACGTCGGATCCGTCGAAGAGCGAGGTCGGGCAGTCGGTCAGCGGGACCTCCACCGACAGCGCGCCCGTCGTGGCGTCGGGCGTCGCGGTCGCCGAGGGCGCGCAGACCGTGGCCGCGCCCTTGCGAAACGTGAACGTCAACGTCTGCGGGCCGGTGCGCCCCGTGAGCGTGCCCGTGTACGTGAGCGTCCGTCGGGTCTCGCCTCCCGGCGTCGCCCTCGCGGCGTACATGCCCGCGAAGAAGATCGTGGTCGCGGCGATCGCGCCCGCGGTGGCCGCGCCGAGCGGGGTCGCGAGCCTGTCTCGGATCCTCATCGAAAACCTCCTACGAGAGTGATTCCACCGCCCGTCATGCGCGTCGCGCCGCCCCAGAGGAAGCGCCCTCGCAACGCTGCGCCCGACGCGCTCGCGCCCCCCGCGACGAAGCCGCCACGCAGCGCCCCGCCCGACACAGGGACGTCGGGTGGCGCGTCGACGGTCACGTCGACCACGACCACGTCGGGGGTGACGGGCACGTCGGGGGTGACGGGCACGTCGGGGGGCGTGGGCAGGTCCATCACGGCTGCGTCGACCACGATCACGTCGGGGCTCGGGGTGACGTCCATCACGCCGGCCTCCGGTGTCGCGGGGCGGTCCATGGTGGCTGCGTCGACCACGTCGGTCGTGGCAGGCGAGTCGGGCGCGGGGACATCTGCGCGAGGCAGGTCCGGCGGCGCGTCGACACCCGCGTCGACGGCCGCGTCGATGGGTGATGACACGTCCACCGGCGCGTCCATCGCGACGTCGGCCGACGCATCGGGCGCCGCGGAGTCCACCGCGGCGGCGTCGGTCATGGCCGCATCGGGCGCCGCATCACCGCCCGTGGCGTCGACGCCCACGTCGGGCGCCGCATCACCGCCCGTGGCGTCGACGCCCACGTCGGGCGCCGCATCACCGCCCGTGGCGTCGACGCTCGCTCCATCGGGCGCGCCCGCGTCGGCGCCGCTGCACACGCACGCCGCCAGGGTGCCGTCGGCGCGGCAGACCTGGGCGCCCAT
>JBDHVF010001159.1:0-2630 GCA_039809605.1 Polyangiales bacterium
CGCGCGGCCGACCGCGCCGCGCGCAGCCTCGCCGACGCGCTCCTGCCGAGGCCCCTGACCGAGCTGCCGGGCACGCGCGACGCGGCGCACGCGGGCGACGGCCTGGCCGACGGCTTCACCCGCGACGAGGCGGCCGAGCGCGTGGCCGCCCTGCTGGTGAGCGTGGGCATGCGCGCGCGCTTCGCCCCCGTGATCGCCGTGCTCGGCCACGGCTCGTCGTCGGCCAACAACCCCCACCGCTCGGCCTACCAGTGCGGCGCGTGCGGCGGGCGCCAGGGAGGGCCCAGCGGGCGGCTCTTCGCGCGCCTCGCCAACCGCCCCGACGTGCGCGAGGCCCTTGCGGCAAAGGGGATCGTGATCCCCGACGACACGGTGTTCATCGGCGGCGAGCACGACACGTCGACCGACGAGGTGCACGTCTCGGGCGTCGAGGATCGCCCCGCGGGGAGCTGGGACCCCGCCCTCGTGGCCGCCGCGAAGCGCAGGCTCGAGGAGGCCGCCGCGTGGTCGGCCCACGAGCGCTGCCGGCGCTTCGAGCACGCCCCCGACGACCTCACGCCCGGCGAGGCCCTCGCGCACGTGCGGTCGCGCGCCGCCGACGACGCGCAGCCGCGTCCCGAGCTCGGCCACGCCACCAACGCCGCGTGCGTGGTCGGGCGGCGCTCGCTCACGCGGGGGGTCTTTCTCGACCGCCGCGCGCTGCTGGTGTCGTACGACCCCGAGGGCGACGACGACGGCGCCGTGCTCGCGAAGGTGATGGGCGCGGCCGTGCCCGTGAGCGCGGGCATCAACCTCGAGTACTACTTCTCGACCGTCGACAACGACCGCTTCGGGTGCGGCACCAAGCTCCCGCACAACCCCACCGCGGGCCTCGGGGTGATGGAGGGCGCCTCGGGCGACCTTCGAACGGGCCTGCCGCGGCAGATGATCGAGGTGCACGAGCCCGTGCGGCTGCTCACGGTGGTCGAGGCGCCCACGGCCCGCATCGAGCGCGTGCTCGACGGCGACGAGGGCCTCGCCGAGCTCTGCCGCAACGGGTGGATCCTTCTGGTGGCCGTGGACCCGGCGACGCGCGAGACCTTCTCGTACGCGCCGGGCCGCGGGTTCGTGCCCCTCGCCGCGTCGCCCGACGCGGTCGCGCGCGTGGCGCGCGCCGAGGAGCACTACGACGGGCGCATCGAGCACCTTCCCGTGGTGCTCGTCGACGCCGCGTGAGGACGCATCGATGGACATGACGAAACTGGCGACCCTCGCCGCCTCGGCGGCGGTGCTCTCGCCCCTGCTCGCCGCGGCCCTGGTGGGCGCGACGATGTTCGCCGGCCGCGAGGCGCGCGAGCGCGCGGTGGCGCTCGCGACGCGCGCGGGCCTCGGGCTCTCGTTCGCGGGCGCCCTGGCGCTCACGTGGCTCTGGTCGCGCATGGGCGGCGGCCGCGCCGCGCTCGACGCGGGCGACTGGTACGCCCTCGGCGAGCACCGCTTCGCGCTGGGCTTCATCGTCGACCGCACGGGCCTCGCGATGCTCTGGCTCGACCTGGTGCTCGGCGCCCTCGTCGCGCGCTTCTCGAAGACCTACCTGCACCGCGAGCCGGGCTTCGGGCGCTACCACCTGCTGCTGCTCATGGCCGTCGGCGGCGTCGCCGACGTCGCCGTCGCCGCCACGTGGGACCAGCTCTTTCTCGGCTGGGAGCTCACGGGGCTCGCGTCGGTCTTTCTCGTGGGCTTCTACCCCGCGCGGCCGGGGCCCTCGCGCGCCGCGGCGCGCGTCTTCATCGCGTACCGCGCGTGCGACGTGGGGCTGCTCTTCGCCATCGCGGGGCTGCACCACCACCTCGGCGCCGAGCGCGTGCTCGCCGCGCAGAGCCCCGAGGTGTCGTCCCTCGCGGCGACGCACCCGGTGGTCACCACGCTCCTCGCGCTGGGGCTCGTCGCGGGCGCCGCGGGCAAGGCCGCGCAGCTCCCCGTGAGCGGCTGGCTCCCGCGCGCCATGGAGGGCCCCACGCCCTCGAGCGCCATCTTCTACGGCGGCGTGTCGGTGCACGCGGGCATCTACCTCCTATTGCGCGGCGAGGCGCTGCTCGCGCTCGCGCCCGCGGCGAGGGGGGTCGCCGTGTGCCTCGGCCTCGCCACCGCGCTCTGGGCGTGGCGCGTCGGGCGCGTGCAGGCCGACGCCAAGGGGGCCCTCGCCTACGCCACCCTCACGCAGCTCGGGCTGCTCTTCGCCGAGGCGTCGATGGGCTGGCACACGCTCGCCGTCGTGCACATGGGCGGGCACGCGATCCTGCGCACGGGGCAGTTCCTCAGGGTGCCGTCGACCCTGCACGCGCGGCTCGAGACGCGCGCCGCGCTCGCGGCCATGGGGGCGGCCCCCGGCGCCCCGCCCGAGGCCCGCAGCGCCGCGGAGTACCACGCCGCCCTCTCGCGCTACGGCCTCGACGCCCTGCTCGAGCGCCTGGTGCACGGCCCCCTCGTGGCCGCCGGGCGCACCCTCGAGCGCCTCGAGCAGCGCTACGAGGCCCTGCTCTGCGGCGACGTCGAAGACGCCCCCGTCGAGCCCCAGCCCCAGCCCCAGCCCCAGGAGCCCCCGCGATGAGCCACCTCCCCGTCAGCGCGCTGCTCGTGGCGCTCCCCGC
>JBDHVF010001160.1:0-2630 GCA_039809605.1 Polyangiales bacterium
GGCGGTCGCGACCGCGGCCTTCGCGGGCCTCGCGGCGCTCACCTTCACGCTCCGCCGCCCCGCGACGGTGACGGTCACCACGGGCGTCGGCGAGGGCTCTCCCGCTCGATCGCGCGCCTTCCACGCGACGGGCCCCGCGCGCTTCGTCGAGGTGCCGGTGACGGGTGACGTGCGGCTCCACCTCGAGACGTGGTCGGCCGACGTCACGGCCTCGGCGGGCGACGCGGGCGCGATCCGCGTCACGGTGCGCGACGGCGACGGCGAGCCGCGGGTGACGCGCGGCGCCGACGGTCGCTACGAGCTGCGCTTCGGCGGCGGACGTCTCGGGCGCGGCGCGGTCGACCTCGCGCTCCCGCGCGGGAGCTCGCTCGACGTGACCACGAGCTCGGGCGACGTGACGGCGACGGGACTCGGCGGCGCGCTCCGCGTGGAGACCACCTCGGGCGAGGTGCGCGCCAGCGACGTGCGCGCGAGCGAGATCTTCACGAGCTCGGGCGGCGTCGAGCTCTCGGCGCTCGACGGAGGGGCCCGCGTTCGCACCGTCTCGGGCGACGTGCGGGTGCGCCACGCGACGCCCGCGGGCGCGGACTCGATCGAGACCTCGTCGGGCGACGTCGCGTGGTCCGGGGCCTGCGCGCAGGGCTGTCAGGTGCAGGCGCGTACGGTCTCGGGCGACGTGAGCCTCGCGTTCGTCGGCGAGAGCGGCTTCGACGTGCGGTTCACCACGGTGTCGGGCGACCTCGACGACGAGCTCCGCACCGGCGCGACGCTGCCGGACGTCGGCCGCTCGGCCTCGGGGCGCTACGGCTCCGGCGCGGGCTCGGTCGCGGTCGCCACCACGTCGGGCAGCCTCACGCTCACCACGCGCTGACGGCGCGTCGCGCCCATCGAAGCGACGCGTATACTCTCGGCTCCGATGACGTTCCCCTCGCACCGCCCCGGCCCCCCCCGCGTCTGGGACGACCCTCGCATCGTCTTCCCCGACGCCGAGACCTGGAACCGCCTCTCGCCCGACGAGCGCGAGGCCGTCTGCGCGCGCATCGAGGCCGTGCTCGACGAGCACCGCGAGGCGATGTCTGAGGGCGTGCGGCACTCCAAGCGCAAGGCGGGCATCGCGGCCGACCTCGACGCGCACTTTCGCCGCGCGGGCCGTCGGGTGCTGCTCGCGAGCGAGCTCGCGGTGCTCTACCCCGGCGAGCCGGTGATCGTGCCCGACGTGCTCGCCGTGCTCGACTGCGACCCCGACTACGAGCCCGAGCGCTGGATCGTGCCAGACGAGAGGCGCGGCATCGACCTCGTGATCGAGGTGCGCAACCTCGGTCGCAAGCACGAGGACCTCGTCGAGAACGTGCGCGACTACGCCCGCGTGAGGATCCCCGAGTACTTCAGCTTCGACTGCCGCCGCGGGCACCTGCGCGGCTGGCGCCTCGCCGACGCGGACGCGAGGAGCTACGCGCCCATCCTGCCACAGGGGGGATACCTCCGCTCCGAGGTGCTCGCGCTCGACCTCGCGGTGGTGCAGGGGCGCCTGCGGTTCTTCAGCAACCAGTCGATGATCCCCACCGAGACCGAGCTCGTGACGCGCCTGCAGGCGCTCGTCGACGAGCGCCAGAGCGCGCTCGACGAAGCCGAACGCGCGCGCAACGACGCCGAGCGCGCGCGCCACGACGTGGTCGACCGGCTCTCTCGCGCGCAGGTGGCGCTCGCGAGGAGCGTGCTCGAGACATGCCGCCTTCGCGGCATCGCGCTCGACGACGAGCAGCGCGCGCGCGTCGCCGCCGAGGCCGACGCCGACGCGCTCGCGACCTGGATGGAGCGCGCGTTCACGGCGACCGCGGCCGGCGAGATCTTCGACGCTCGCTGAGCGCTCGGGTCAGCGCACGGCGAAGCCGTAGACCGCCACCGAGCTCGTGTACGAGGTGCACGCGGTGTCGCGCCAGAGGACGCGGCAGTAGTACATCCCGCAGACCTCTCCGCCCGTGGCGTCGACCCAGCCCTCGACCGGGCCGCTGTCGGTGTCGCACACCCACGACGTGGGGTTGCTCTCGCTGGTGAAGCACATCGGGATGTTCGTCTGCGCCAGCCCGCAGTACCCCGAGAGGTAGTAGCCCACGCGGAACTCGTACGCGCCCGCCAGCGCGATGCGCTTCGCGGTGAAGCCTCCGGCGCTGAGGTACGTGGACGAGTCCCACGTGACCGGGGCCGCGGCGCTGCGCTGCACGCTGCGCCCGAGCGTGAAGTTGTCGATGCGCACCGCGCTGAAGCGCACGCCCGTGAGGTCGACCGAGTACTCGTTGTCGAGGCGCCCCGCGACGGGCGTGCCGAAGGTCGTCACGCCCGCCACGCGCGTGCGGCTCTCCGACGAGGTCGTGGTGCGCACGATGGCGCCGTAGGTCCAGCCGCCGCCGTCGGTGGTCATGTCGCAGTAGACCGCGAAGGGCGCGCGCCCGCCCGCGCCGTCGACGTCGACGGTGTACACGCCGCTCGGCAGCGCGGGCGCCGCCGCGTGGATCGCCGCGCAGCTCGAGAGCACCGGCGCCGTGCACGCCCCCGCCGCGCAGCTCGCCGCGGCGAGGCACGCGTTGCCGCAGCGCCCGCAGTTCGCGGCGCTCGTGCGCGTGTCGACCTCG
>JBDHVF010001161.1:0-2630 GCA_039809605.1 Polyangiales bacterium
CTCCCGGGCACCCCCTCCCGCGTCCGCGGGAGGGGGACGGGGGGAGGGCTACCGCGCGCGCTTCAAGAACGCCTCGACGGCGGCGTGGTGCTCGTCGGTGGCCCACGCCGCGCCGAACTCGCGCAGCTCGAGGGCGCGCGCCTCGCGGCGCCCGAGACGTCCCGACTCGCGCACCAGCTTGAGCATGCGAGCGACGGCCCCGCGCGGCTGCCTCGCGACGCGCGCGGCGAAGGCCACCGCGCGCGCGACCGACTCGCCCTTCGGAACGACCTCGTCGGCGAAGCCCGCGGCGCGCGCCTCGTCGACGGGCACCGCGTCGCCCGAGAGCAGCCACCGCAGCGCCACGCCGCGCGGGACAAGGTCGAGCAGGTTCGACGCGCCGCCCCAGCCCGTGGTGACCGCGAAGCGCGTCTGCACCCAGTGGAAGCGCACGCCCTCGTCGCACACGCGGTAGTCGCACGCGGCCGCGAGCTCGCAGCCGCCGCCGTACGCGTCGCCGTTCACCGCGGCGATCACCGGCACGCCGAGCGCGCCGAGCGCGTCGAGGGCCGCGTGCGCCGTGCGGGCCATCGCGCGCGCCGCGCGGGCCTCGCGCACGTGAACGAGCTCCTGGAGGTCTCCGCCCGAGAGGAACACCCCCACGCCCGGCGCGCCCGTGAGCACCACCGCGCGCACCGACGCGTCGCCGTCGAGCGCGCGCGCCGCGTCGCCGAGGGCCTCGAGCGTGGCCGGGTCGAGCGAGTTGCGCCGCGACGGCCGGTCGACCGTCAGCACGCACGCGGGGCCCTCGCGCTCGACCCTCACCGTCACGACGTCACCGCCGACGGCGCGTCACGCGCTCGCCCTCGGCCGCCGCGTCGGCGGGGCCAGGGAAGGCCCCGCGCCCTCGCCGGCGGCGCTTCACGAAGCGCTCGGCGTGGCGCACCACCGCCGTCGCCACGTCGACGGTCGTGGCCTTCTCGATCCCCTCGAGCCCCGGTGAGCTGTTGATCTCGAGGATGCGCGGCCCCGCGCGCGTCTCGAGCATGTCGACGCCCGCGACCTCGAGCGCCATCACCTTGCACGCCTCGACCGCCGCGCGCGCGTAGCGCGGGTCGAGCTCGCGAATCGGCTCGGCCTCGGCCCCGCGGTGCAGGTTCGAACGGAACTCGCCCTTCTGCGCGCGGCGGCGCATGGCCGCCACCACGCGCCGCCCCACCACGATCGCGCGGATGTCACGGCCGCGCGACTCGGCCACGAACTCTTGCAGGATGATGTCCTGGCCGAGCGTCCAGAAGGCCTCGAGCGTGCTCTCGACCGCCTGACGCGTCTCGCAGAGCATCACGCCGATGCCCTGCGTGCCCTGGTGCAGCTTCACGATGGCCGGGGGCCCGCCCACCAGCGCCAGCGCCGCGTCGATGTGCGCCGAGGTCTTCGTGCAGACCGTCGTCGGGATGTCGAGGTCCTTGCGGGTGAGGAGCTGCATCGCGCGGAGCTTGTCGCGCGAGCGCGCGATGGCCACCGCGTGGTTGAGCACCGCCACGCCCATCATGTCGAACTGGCGCACCACCGCGAGCCCGTAGTTCGTCACCGAGGCGCCGATGCGCGGGATCACCAGGTCGAAGCCCGCCACCTCGGCGCCCCGGAGGTAGAGCGAGGGACGTCCGCGGCTCACCACGAGCGACATCTCGAGGGGGTCGGCGATCGTGACCTCGTGGCCCCGCGCCTTCGCGGCCTCGGTCAGCCTGCGCGTGGAGTAGATCGTGGCTTTTCGCGACAAGATCAGGATGTGCATCGCGTGTGCAATTCTCGACGCGCGCCGCGCGGGGAGCCGCGGAGGATAGAGATCGCGCCGCGGCCGGGTCAAGGCGCGCGGTGAGGGGGTGCGCGATCCCCGTCGCCCCGCGCGTGGGGAGGGCTGGCACTTCTTGCACAGTTGCGCATACCATTGCCGCCCTGTCATGCCCCAGCCGCTTCCGTATCGGGGCCTGTCCCTCGCCATGCCGTCTGCATCTCAACCGCCTCGGGGAAGGCTCTACGCACAGGTGGTCGTCGCGTGCGCCCTCGTCGCCGCCCGCGGGCTCTGGGTCGCGGGGCTGCGAGGCCCCCGCGCGCTCGCGATGCTCGCGTGGATCGTGCCCGTGCTGGCCCTCGCCGCGGCCGCGTGGCTGTGCGTCTGGGCCGCGCCGCGGTGGGTCTTTCTGGCGGTGCGCGGGCGCGGCATCGAGGCCCGCGCGCACGCGCGGCGCTCGGCGTGGGTGCTCGCGTTCGTCGCGGCCGCGGCCATCACCGAGCGCACCGTGCAGCGCGACGTCGACGCCCGCATGGAGGCGGTCGTCTCCGCCGTGGAGCGCTACCGCGCCGACCGCGGGCACTTCCCCGTGCGACTGCGCGACGTGACCCCGCGGTACCTCCGCGAGATCCCCTCGCCGTGGCCCCTCAACCGCGGGTGCGGCTACGCGTACCTGCGCACGGGCGAGCGCGTGATGCTCCTGCGCGACAACCTCGACGACCGCGGCCAGCAGCCCTGCGCGCCGCAGCACGGCCTGCGCTACCGCTTCCTCACGCTGCGCTGGGAGAACTGGTGACGGCGTGAGGGCGCGCCTCGGGCTCGTCGCGCTCGCAGCGTGCCTCGCGTGCCGACGCCCGCC
>JBDHVF010001162.1:0-2629 GCA_039809605.1 Polyangiales bacterium
GGCCAGACGTGCCGCGGGGGCGCGTGTCAGGCGCCCGTCTGAGGGTGTCGCAGAACGCGGTGGCGGTGTTCGAGGAGCGAGATACGGCGCGCCCCGTCGCACGGGAGGAGCGTGCCCGCCGCGCTCTCGGACCGCGCTCCTCTGGGGTCTCAGGTGGCGGCGGAGTCCACGCGAAGCCCCCCCGGGCTCAGGATGCCTTGCGCCACCCGGCCAGCGACATCATGCGACGCAGGTTGTGGGCTACCAGGTGCAGGTGCCACTCGACGCGGGCCTTGCTCAGCCCGCGCCGTCGGAAGCGCCGCAGCCCTTGGACGCCCTTCACCACGCTGAAGACGGGCTCGACGCTCTTGGCGCGCAGCCCCACGTGCGCGCCACGGGGCGCCGCCGCCAGACGCTCGCGCATCCGTTCTTTGAGCTCGTCGTCGGGGTAACGCGCGACGCGGCGGCGAGCGGTCTCGGGGGCGCAACGCGCCTTGTAGGGGCACACGCTGCAGCGCACGCCCACAGCCCGATAAACGTCGTGCGCTGGATCTCCGGGCCGCCCGCTGTCGTGCGAGACGAGCGTGAGGAGCGCCCCCATCGGGCATTGCATGCACGAGCGCTCCGGCGCGTACTCGTTGGCCGGGAGCACCACCAGACGGAAGCGCGGCTTGTCGAAGGCCTTGCGATCCTCGGGGTCGAATGCCTGCGGCCCGAGCGCGGAGCCCGAGAGCGAGCCGAGCGCGATCCGCAGTTCGATGCCGCGGGCCTCCTCCTCGCGGAGCACGACGCCCTTGAGGTAGTTGCCGTCGGCGCGGGCGACCTCGATCCCGCACGCGCCCAGTCGCGCGCGCGCCGAGCTGCGCTGAGCCCGCCCGTCGTCGCACGGGACGACGGCGCAGCGCGCGTCGCACAGTCGAATCGAATCGAGGGCGCAAGCGGCCGGAGGTACGAGGGCCATGGGGGGCGGTGCACACTTGCCTTCGCAGCCACCCGTTCGACCGTCGGTAGCGTTCACCGCGGCGGCCATGCGCTCGGCCTGATCGAGCATGGAGGCGACGACCTCAATCTCATCGGTCGCGTGGATCTCGGCCGCGACGGCGAAGCGGTCGTCGGTCGCGACGACGCTCGCGATGACGGCGGGCGCGAAGCCGCCCTCCTTGAGCTTGTGCACGACCGCCTCGAGATCCGCCGGGCATACCGTGACCGTGTCGGGATCCTGGCGGTTGTCGCGGCGCATCTGCTGCCGCTGTGCGAGGGCGCTCGCACACGCCTCGGCGTGACGGAGGGCCTCCATGGACTCGGGGTCCTTGGGCGCGCGTGTCGCCGCGGTTCGAGCCTCCGCGAGTTGCTGGCCGACCGCCTCCGCGGACAGGCGCCCGTACCGCGAGGCGGCCGCCTGGATGGTGGTGCCGTCGACGCTGACGTCGCGAATGGACTTGCCGACCTCGCGCAGCGCCTCCTCGGTCAGGCGCTCGAACAGCTCCTCGGACACGCACCCCTGCATCCGAAGGATGAAGCGGCCGAAGGTGCTGTGATCGGGGGTGAAGCCTCCCAGGAGCCACGTCGCGCGGAGATCGGCGGCCGCCCACTGCTCCAGGCCGCGCAGAGAGGTGATGCCGAGCAGGCTGCCGACGAGCACTGCGCTCAGCAGGGCGAGCGGTGACAGAGGCCGCGTCCCGGTGGCCTGACACTGCAGGAGCGCGGCGGGGAACCGCAGCGAAGGGTCGCCCGCGTGCTGGACGACGCGCTTGCGCAGCCACACCTGCAGTTCGATCACCCAGCCCAACCCGCGCTTCTTCAGCAGCTCGTCGAGCCACTCGTTGCCCACACGGATCGACGCCGCGTCCCCTTCGAGATAGCGATGGGCGCGCAGCGGCAGCGAGGTGGGCGTGGGCCGCGGTTCCGCGTGCCGATCCGGCCCAGACCGGAACAGTTCCAACTGAGGCGAGGCCGAGAGTCTGCGTGGAGCTCCCACGGGCCGAGGATCTCACCGACGAAGCTTCGGCGCTTCTGCGACACCCTCGTCTGCACGCCGGGGCAGACGGGCTGCGACCCGATGACCTCACAGCGCCGCGCGTGCAACGCCGATGGGTCGGGCTACGCGCCGATGCCCTGCGCCGATGGGGAGAGCTGCCGCGACGGCATGTGTGTCACGCGCTCGTGCACACCGGGGATGGCAACGTGCGCGTCGATGACCGAGCGCCGCGTGTGCGCCAACGACGGGCTCTCGGCGATGGTCGTCGCGTGCGCGGCGGGCGAGGGCTGCCGTGACGGCGCCTGCGTCATGCGCGCGTGCACGCCCGGCACGGCGACGTGCACGTCATCGACGGTTCGTAGCGTCTGCAACGCCGATGGCTTCGGCACCACCCCGACGCCCTGTGGGGCAATGCAGCGTTGCTCGGGCGGCGCGTGCGTCGACCTCGCGTGCACGCCCGGCACCTCGTCGTGCGTCGATGCCCGCACCGTGCGGGTGTGCGCCGCAGACGGGTCGAGCGCAATGACCCTCCCGTGCCCTGGCTCCTCGACGTGCTCGGGCACGATGTGTTCGAGCTGGGTCTGCACGCCGGGAATGGCAACGTGCCCGAGCGGCGCGACCTCTCGTACGGTCTGCAACGCCGACGGCCTCGCGACGCGTAGCGAGCCTTGC
>JBDHVF010001163.1:0-2624 GCA_039809605.1 Polyangiales bacterium
CGCCACCCCGATCCGCCACCCCCTCGCTCACGAAACACCTTTCTACAAGTCACTTCGTCGCACGGCACGCGCCGCGCACAGGCGCCGCTCATGGCGACGCCGTTCGACGGCCTTGCGAAGGAGATCCTCGACGTGATGCTCCACGAGTACGGGGCGCTGGAGACCGAGAGCGAAGCGCCCGCCCTACGCTCGCAGCGCGCCGACGTGCTCTTCGTGCCCGACCCCGTACGCACCGCCGCGCGTCGCTCATTGGGGCTGCTCGGTCGCATGACCGACGCCGCCTGCCTCTTCGAGCCCTTTCACGAAGCGCCCTCGCTCGACGACGTGACCGAGTGCCTGCGCAAGCTGCTCAACCACCGCCACGCCCGCTCGCTCAAACACACGCACGTCGCCGAGCGCTCGTGGCTGCTCTGCGCGGGACGCCCCGACGACGCCCTCGCGTCGCTGCGAGCGCGCTCGATGCCACGCTGGCCGCGGGGGTTCTACGAGCTCTCGCCCGCACTGCCCCTGTCGATCGTGGTGCTCTCGGAGCTGCCCGACGACGACGACACGCTCGCGCTGCGGCTGATGGGAGCGGGCGAGACCTTCGGCGCGGCGCTGCACGAGCTGCGGGCGCGCTACGGACGCGTGCCGCGGGGGCAGGCGCTCTACGTCGCCGTGGTACAAATGCTCCTGGCCGCACGCAAGCGCGGCGAAACGCTCACGGAGGCCATCATGCTCGACACGACCGAAGCCGAGGAGTTTCTGCGACGAGAGCGCCGCGAGGGCCGCGACGAGGGTCTGCGGCCGCTGGTGCGGCTCATCGAGCGCCGCCTCGACCGCAAGCTGACCGAGGACGAGCGCGCGATGCTCCTGGCGCGCCTCGATCTTGTCGGCGCCGTGCGCCTCGGCGACGTGGTGCTCGACCTCGAGGCCGACGCCCTCGCCCGCTGGCTCGCCGACCCCGACGCGCGGTAGTGCCCTGCGCGGCGCGCGAGTGCGACCGCGTGCATCGCGAAATCACACGGCTGCGACCCGCGGTCGGCTTCAGTTCGACTGCTGGAGAAATCCCCGCACCACGCCCATTTCCCACGATCCCCAGCGCTTCGCGGCCTCCGTGAGCGCGTCGAGGTCGCGCAGGATGAGAGCGCGCAGCCAGGGGCGGTCCCCGGAGCTGTAGCGGATCACTCTGGCGAGCAGTTCGAGGCCCGCCGAAGCGCCGTTCTCGCGAGCGTACTCGTAGGCGAGCTCGATCCAGCTCGGATCGACGTCACTCCGTCCGAAGTGCGAGATGAACAAGAAGGTCAGCAGGTACCACAGCGTGCGCCCATCGCCGGCGTCGAAGGCCGCCGTGGCGACGCGCACCGCGGTCTGGTATGCCCGCGCCTTGTCGGGGATGTACTGACATGCTGTCGCGCCGATCCTGCCCGGGTGCCGCCCGGCGCGCAGGGCGCGAGCGTAGAGGCCGAGCATGTCCGTGATGCAACGCTCGTCGTGGGCGACCAGCCGATACACGGCGTAGAGCGTCTCCTCCGCGCACCACCGCTCTGCGTCCGTGATCGACGGCGCGTCCGCCAGCGCGAGGGCTCGATAGAACAGTTCGCGGAACTCCTCCTTCGTCGCTTCCATCGCTCGCCTCCCCACAGGACACTTCGTTCGGTCCCGTACGATCTCGATCGTATCGCACCATCCACCTACAAACAACGGCCGATCAGCCGATGCCCGGCAGGTCAAGTCACGGCTATCGTTCGTACACGTACGTTCCAGATGGCGAGATGATCTGAACGACCACGTCCGCCCCCGACGCGTCGCAGGAAGCCCCGCGTGATACACGCGCCTGCCCACGTCAGGTGGCGACCCGCCACCCCCTCGCCACCCCCTCGCCACCCCGATCCGCCACCCCTACGTTCACGAAACATCTTGCTACAAGGCACTTCGTCGCACGGCACGCGCCGCGCACAGGCGCCGCTCATGGCGACGCCGTTCGACGGCCTTGCGAAGGAGATCCTCGACGTGATGCTCCACGAGTACGGGGCGCTGGAGACCGAGAGCGAAGCGCCCGCCCTACGCTCGCAGCGCGCCGACGTGCTCTTCGTGCCCGACCCCGTACGCACCGCCGCGCGTCGCTCATTGGGGCTGCTCGGTCGCATGACCGACGCCGCCTGCCTCTTCGAGCCCTTTCACGAAGCGCCCTCGCTCGACGACGTGACCGAGTGCCTGCGCAAGCTGCTCAACCACCGCCACGCCCGCTCGCTCAAACACACGCACGTCGCCGAGCGCTCGTGGCTGCTCTGCGCGGGACGCCCCGACGACGCCCTCGCGTCGCTGCGAGCGCGCTCGATGCCACGCTGGCCGCGGGGGTTCTACGAGCTCTCGCCCGCACTGCCCCTGTCGATCGTGGTGCTCTCGGAGCTGCCCGACGACGACGACACGCTCGCGCTGCGGCTGATGGGAGCGGGCGAGACCTTCGGCGCGGCGCTGCACGAGCTGCGGGCGCGCTACGGACGCGTGCCGCGGGGGCAGGCGCTCTACGTCGCCGTGGTACAAATGCTCCTGGCCGCACGCAAGCGCGGCGAAACGCTCACGGAGGCCATCATGCTCGACACGACCGAAGCCGAGGAGTTTCTGCGACGGGAGCGGCTCGA
>JBDHVF010001164.1:0-2624 GCA_039809605.1 Polyangiales bacterium
ATGGCGCTGAACGCTACCGCGGACGCGCGCGGGTGACCCGCGAGACGCGCGTTCACGCGGGGGATGCGGGCGTCGGGATCGCGCGTCCGCGCCTGGAATGAGGGCGTTGGGATCGCGCATCCGCGCGGGGAATGTGGGCGTTGAGGTTGCGCGTCCGCGCGTGGAATGTGGGCGTTGAGGTTGCGCATCCGCGCGTGGAATGTGGGCGTTGGGGTTGCGCGTCCGCGCGTGGAATGTGGGCGTTGGGATCGCGCGTCCGCGCGTGGAATGTGGGCGTTGGGATCGCGCGTCCGCGCGTGGAATGTGGGCGTTGGGGTTGCTCAAACCCGGCGTCGAGCCGCCGGGCTGTGCAGGGATGCGGCCCCTTCGGGGCGCAAGAATGGGGGATCGCCCATCGCGCATTGCGCGGGCGTGGTGCGTCGCCATGGGTCGCCGGGGCCATGCACGCGTATGACGGCCATCGTCGTCGCGGCGTCGGCATGCGCGTGAGCTCATCGCGGCGCTTGCAGATCCCATCGAGGCCAATGAGCCACCCCCAATCCTTGCGCCCCGAAGGGGCCGCATCCCTGCACAGCCCGGCGGCTCGACGCCGGGTCTGAGCAACCCTCACGCCCGCATTCCACGCGCGGATGCGCGATCCCAACGCCCGCATTCCACGCGCGGATGCGCGACCCCAACGCCCTCATTCCACGCGCGGATGCGCGACCCCAACGCCCTCATTCCACGCGCGGACCGCGATCCCAACGCCCGCATCACCCGCGCGGACGCCCGTGCGGACGCCGCATGGCACGCGGTCACGGGTGCGCGATGACGATGAGCGCGGGGCAGCGGCGGAACGCGCACTCGAGCGCCTTGCGCAGCGTCTCGGGGTCGAGCGCGGCGAAGCTCTCGTCGAGCACCACCACCTCGGCGCCCTGCAAGAGCGCGCGCGCCATGAAGAGACGGCTCTGCTCGCCGTGCGAGAGGCGCCAGCCCGACTCGCCCACCATCTGTTGCAGGCCCGAGGGCATGCGGTCGAGCAGCGGGCCGAGCTCCAGCTCGCGGCACACGGCCTCGGCCTCCGCGAGGTCGGACTCGGTCGGGGGCCAGCGGCGGCCGAGCAGGAGGTTGTACGCCATCGTGCCCGTCATCACGTGGTTCTCGTGGAACTGCGGCGCCGCCACGACGCGCCGCCGCCACGCGCCCGCGCCCACGCTGCGCGCGTCGAGGCCGTGCAAGAGGAGCAGCCCCGAGCCCGGCGTGCGAAGCCCCGCGAGCACCGCGCCCAGCGTCGATTTGCCGCCGCCCGACGGGCCTTCGAGCAGGATGCGGTCGCCCTCGGCCACGCGCAGCGACACGCCGCGGAGCACGGGCTCGGCGCGTCCCCCGTGGCGGAACACGAGGTCGGACGCCTCGAGCACCGCGCCCGACGACGGCTGCGCCGCGGGCGCGAGCGCGAAGAGGGGCGCGCCGGGCGCGTCGCGCTTCGCCGCCGCGTGAAAGAGCGGCGCCACCTCGCGCCACGCGATGCCCGCCGAGAGCAGGCTCACCAGGCCCCCCGTGACCTGCCGCAGCGCCGAGCCCGCGAGCACCACCGACCCGACCCCCACCGCGAGCACCGCGGGAGAGGCCGACGCGGCCACGAGCGACGGGGCGAGCAGGGCCACGCCGAGGAGCGTCCAGCCGCGGGGCACCACCACCGTGAGCAGCGCCTGCGTGCGGTCGAGCGTCGCCGACGCGGCGAGGTAGCGCTCGACGGCCTTGTCCTCGCCGTCGTGCCAGCGCTCGGGCGCCTCCTGCGCGATGCGCGTGCGGTGGCCCGCCATGCGCTCGACGAGGTCGTTGGTCATCGCGACGCGCGAGTCGGTCCACGCGCGACGCGCGAGGCCGTAGCGCAGCGCCACCGCCACGCCGAAGGCCACCCACGCGAGGTACGCGATCGCGAGCGCGGCGCCGCCGGGCCCCGACGCCAGCACGCCCACCGAGATCGCCAGCGCGGGCAGCGCCGCGATCGAGAGCGTCGCGCCCGAGAGCGCGCTCGCCTCGACCGCCGACGACTCGATCACGCGGCCGAGGAGGCCCCCCGCGCCCTGGTGGCGCACCACCTCGGGGTCGAGCCGCACGGCGCCCGCCAGCAGGCGCTGCTTGAAGATCGACCCCGCCTCGAGCGCGAGGAAGCCCCCGTGCCACGCGGCCATGAGCTGCAGCGGGATCGTCGTGAGCACCGCGACGCCCCAGCCGAGGAGCCACGCGCGGTCGAGCGTTCCTTCGAGGGCGCCGCGGCCGAGGATGTACCACCCGGCGCCCGCGAGCGCGTAGAGCGCGAGCTGCACCGCGAGCATGCGCGCGAGCCGCCGGTGCGCGCCCGCGTGACGGAGCTGCCGCCCGAGGCCCTCGCCCGGGTCCATGCGCACCAGCCAGCACCCGCCGACGCGCACCACCCCGAGGCGCTGCCGCAGGAGGGCCTTCTCCGCGCGGTCGAGCCGCTCGGGCGCCACGCCCGCCGCCACGAGGACGCCCCGCATGCCCTCGCGGTACGGGGCCTCGACGCGGTCGCAGAGCGCGTCGCGCAGCGCGCCCACGTCGACCGCGCGGGCCTTGAGGTCGGGGCCGAGCGCGCGCACGCGGCCCGGTCGCACGAGCCC
>JBDHVF010001165.1:0-2620 GCA_039809605.1 Polyangiales bacterium
GACTCCGGCGTACCCCGGGCGGCGACGACCACGCACTCGGACGACCAGGACGCCTGCGCACGATCGGAAACACACCCCCTGATCCCGTGATCCTCGCATCGTTCTGCTACTGCTCGCCTGATCACCTGTGGCCGCGCGTAGAGATCCCGCGAGGCTTTGGTCTGCGCCAGTTTCAAGCGATCTGTCAGAAAAATTCTCGACCTCCTAAAGCCTCGCCGCGAGGGGCCGTTATCCCTGGGCAGAACGGCAGACGCGAGGCCGCGACCGGCCCCGGAGCGCCTGCCGCGGGTGTTCGACGGAGGTGATGCCATGGTGATGACTGCAAGGGTTTCCGATCGGCGCGGGCAGGGTGCGGTGGAGGTCTCGAACGACGACGGGCAGGGGACCGCGGAGGGGGCGCATGGGCCGACGCTGACCGAGAGCGAGGTGACTCAGCTCAACGGCCTGGAGCACCTCTCCGGGAGCGTGGACCGCGGGCGCCTCGACATGTGCGAGATGCTCTCGGACGACGAGACCCTCACGGCGCTGGAGCACTACGCCCCGCTGTTCGAGCAGATGGGCGTGTCGGTCGGTCCCGCGCTCAAGACGCTCAAGACGGTGCGCTCGCTCCGGCGCCTGGAGCGCCGCCTCGAGGCCGCGCTGTGGCTGGTGCACCGGCACCTCGTGGCGAAGGTCGGCCCCATCGCGTCGCTCAGCTCCGACGTGCACCGCCTCGTGATCGCCACGCCCGAGGGTAGCCCCGTGCGCGCAGCCTTCGCCGTCTTCGAGGAGCGCTGGCAGAAGGTCTTCGCCAAGGGTGGTCGCCCCGCGAAGGAGACCTCCACGCCCTCGGGCAACGAGCCCAACGCCCCGCGCTGAACGCGCCGCGTGACACGCCCCGCGCGGCGGCGGATCATCGCCGCCCATGAAGCGCGCCCTCCTCCTGTGTTCGTTGCTCCTCGCGGCCTGCTCCGACGACTCCTCGGGCGGTGACGCGGGGCCCGTCGAGACCGGGCCGCGCGCTCACACGAACATCCAGCACGTGGTGATCGTGCTTCAGGAGAACCACTCGTTCGACAACCACTTCGGGCGCTACTGCACCGCACCCGCGGGCTCGAACCCCACGTGCACCGAGGGCCCCGCGTGCTGTGAAGCTGCGCCCGAGCACGAGCCTTCGGGCGCGTCGCCCGTCACCCTCGACGACGCCGCCAACGGGGGCCACGACCCCGACCACTCGACCGCATGCGAGACCGCCGAGATGAACGGCGGACGCATGGACCGCTACGTCACGGGCGCCTCGTGCAGCAACCCCGGCAACTTCGCCATCAGCCCCGCGAGCGTCGTCGGCCCGTATCACACGCTCGCGCGCGAGGGGGCGCTGGCCGATCGGTACTTTCAGTCCGAGGTGGGCGCGTCGTCGGCGAACGACATGTACTTCGCCGTCGCGCGGCACGTGTTCGACGACAACTCCGTGGCCCCGATGGCGCGCAACGCCGACTGCGTCGACCTCGCGCCGCAGATGCGCTTGCAGGGGCGCACGGTGGCCGACCTCGTGCTCGACGCGGGCTTCAGCTTCGCGGTCTACATCGAGGGCTACGCCGACGCGCTCGCGCACTCGTCGTCCGACTGCCCTGCGGCCCCCGAGGCGTGCCCCGGCCGCACGCCCGTGTACCCGTGCGTGTATGACCCGTCGGACATTCCCTTCGCGTACTACCAACGCTTCGCCGACGACCCGCGGTACATGCGCGACTTCGGGCAGCTCACGCGCGACCTCGCGGGCACGCTGCCCAACGTGTCGCTGGTGCGGGGACTCGGCTTTCATAGCGAGCACCCGGGCAACGGCACGCGCCTGAGCGACGGGGTGCGGTGGGCCTCGTCGGTGATCGAGGCCGTGCGCGCGTCGCGCTACGCGAGCTCGACGCTCGTGCTGCTCACGTGGGACGAGGGCGGCGGCTACTTCGACCACGTCGCGCCGCCCGCGACGAACGCCGTCGACATGCGCCCTTACGGCACGCGCGTTCCCCTCGTGGCGGTGGGCCGCTTCGCGCGGCGCAACCGCGTGTCGCACGTGCCCATGGAGCACGCGTCGGTGGTGAAGTTCCTGGAGTTCAACTTCCTCGGCGCGACGGGCCAGCTCGGGGCGCGCGACATGGTGGTGAACAACCTCGGCAGCCTGCTCGACCCCGCGGCCACGGGCACCGCCGTGCCCGAGCGGTAGGGGGAAACGCCCGTGCTCACGGGCGACGCTACGGCCAACAGTCCCCAGTGCCCACGGGCAACGTCACGGCCAACAGTCCCCAGTGCCCACGGGCAACGCCACGGCCAACAGTCCCCAGTGCCCACGGGCAACGTCATGGCCAACAGTCCCCGTGCCCACGGGCAACGTCATGGCCAACAGTCCCCGTGCCCATGGGCAACGCCACGGCCAACAGTCCCCGCGCCCACGGGCAACAGTCCCCAGTGCCCACGGGCGAGCGCTAGCTCGCCACGCGCAACGCCACGGCCGTCTGCGCGTGCTGGAGGCCAACCCGGAGCACGTGGCGAGCTAGCGCTCGCCCGTGGGCAGGGTGTGTTTCCGATCGTGCGCAGGCGTCATGGTCGTCCGAGTGCGTGGTCGTCGCCGCCCGGGGTACGCCGGAGT
>JBDHVF010001166.1:0-2606 GCA_039809605.1 Polyangiales bacterium
AGGGGTTGGGGGTGAGGGTATGCAGGCTACTCCCAGGCACCCCCTCCCGCGTCCGCGGGAGGGGGACGGGGGGAGGGCCGCGACGCTCACGCCCCCATGTACGCGCGGAGCTGCTTGCGACAGAGCGCGTGCATCGCGTCGGCGCCCGCGCCCGAGTAGAACGCCCGGTACCACGTCGCGGTGTGGGCGAAGGTCTCGTCGAAGCCCCAACGCGGCGTCCACCCGAGGCGCGCCGCGGCCTTCTCGATGCTCAGTCGCAAGAGGCCCGCCTCGTGCGGGGCGTTGGGGTCGTGGCGGTCTTCCCAGGTGCCCGACCCCCACGCGCGGATGAGGGCCTCGACCACGTCGCGCACGGTGCGGGTGGCGTCGAGCGTGGGGCCGAAGTTCCACGCCTCGCAGTAGTCCTGCGGGCGGTCGGTGCCGTGGCCCGCGAGGCGCGCGCCGAGGGCGAGGTAGCCGCCCAGGGGCTCGAGCACGTGCTGCCACGGACGCACCGACGCGGGGTTGCGCACCGCGATGGGGTGGCCCTTCGCGAGCGAGCGCGCGCAGTCGGGGACGATCCTCGCCTCGGCCCAGTCACCCCCTCCCACGACGTTGCCCGCGCGCGCCGAGGCCAGCGCGACGCCGTGCTCCGAGAGCTTCGAGGGCGCGAAGAAGCTGCGCCTCCAGCTCGACACGACGAGCTCCGCGGCGCCCTTGCTCATGGAGTACACGTCGTGGCCGCCCATGGGCTCGTCTTCGCGGTAGCCCCACACCCACTCGCGGTTCTCGTAGCACTTGTCGCTGGTGACGATCACCACGGCGCAGCGCGCGCCCTCGGCCTTGATCGCGTCGAGCAGGTGCGCGGTGCCCATCACGTTGGTGGCGAGCGTCTCGACGGGCTCGGCGTAGCTCCTTCGCACGAGGGCCTGGGCCGCGAGGTGAAAGACGTACTCGGGCCTCGCCTCGCGCACGGCGTCGAGCACCGCCGCGCGGTCGCGCACGTCGCCGCGGAGGTCCTGCACGACGCCGCGGCGGCCCGCGAGGGCGTAGAGCGAGGGGTCGGTCTCGGGGTCGAGCGCGAGGCCCGTGACGTCCGCGCCGAGCTCGCGGAGCCAGAGGGCCATCCACGAGCCCTTGAAGCCCGTGTGGCCGGTGAGGAGCACGCGGCGGCCCTCGTAGGCCGCGCGCAGGTCGTCGAGGTTGACGGGGTGGGTCATCGCGCGGCGGACGTTACCGCGAACCGTTCGCCCAGGTCTTCCACGGCGCGCGGCCCTGCGACCAGAGGTCGTTGAGCAGGGTGTACTCGCGCAGGGTGTCCATGGGCTGCCAGAACCCGTGGTGCTCGAAGGCCACGAGCTCGCCCTCGCTGGCGAGGCGGCGCATGGGGTCGAGCTCGAGCACGGTGCCCGGGTCGTTCGGGAGGTAGTCCCAGATGCGCTTCGCGTCGAAGACGAAGAAGCCGCCGTTGATGAAGCCCGCGGTGGTGTTGGGCTTCTCGGCGAACTCGGTCACGCGGCCGTGGTCGACCACCATCTCGCCGAAGCGCCCCGGCGGGTGCACCGCGGTCACCGTCGCCACCTTGCCGTGGCGCTTGTGGAACTCCACCAGCTTCGTCACGTCGACGTCGCTCACGCCGTCGCCGTAGGTGAGCATGAAGAGGTCGTCGCGCTCGACGTAGCGCCGCACGGCCACGGCGCGGCCGCCGGTCATGGCGTTCTCGCCCGTCTCCGCGAGGGTGATCGACCAGTCCTCGTCGGCGTGGGTGCCGAGCACCTCGACGGCGTGGTGCTGCCCGAGGGTCACGCGCAGGTCCGAGACCATGGCGCGGTAGTTCAAGAAGAACTCCTTGATGACCCAGCCCTTGTAGCCGAGGCACAGCACGAAGTCGGTGAAGCCGTGCCGCGCGTAGCCCTTCATGATGTGCCACACGATGGGCTTGCCCCCGATGGGGAGCATGGGTTTGGGCAGGTGCTCGCCCGCGTCGCGGATCCGCGTGCCCTGACCGCCACAGAGAATCACGACCTTCATGCGCGCTCCACCGTCCGGCTCCATCGCCGCGAGTGCTCCTTGCCAGAGCGCCGCGCGCCGGACAAGCGTCTACGGTGCGCCGGGGCCCGCGGGCGTTCAGACCGGCGGCGTTCGAGATGGATCAGTCGAACACCTCGCGGGCGCTCTTCGCGGTCGCCGCGCGGTCGAGCCAGTCGTCGAGCGTCGCGCGGTCGTCGCAGTCGAGCACGCGCTCGCGCGTCGCGTCGTCGACGGCGATCGCCCTCCGCGCGAGCACCCGCAGCACCGACGCCGCGACCGCCCGCAGCGCTCCGCGGGCCTCTCCGCGGGCCTCTCCGCGGGCCTCTCCGCGGGCCTCTCGCTCGGCGAGGGCGCGCTCGATGACGCGGTTGCGCGAGGCGAGCAGGGCCCTCGCGACGGTGTCGTCGGCGAGCACGCGGTCGACCAGCGCCGCCACGGGAACGGGCACGCGGAAGCACCGGTCGGTGATCTCGGCGCCCGCGTCGAGCTCGACCCAGTCGTGGTGGGCGTGGTCCCACTCGTAGACCTTGCGGTTGGCGACGCGCACGGCGAACAGCCTCCGCACGCCGCGCTTCGCGAACTTCTCGACCTTGTCC
>JBDHVF010001167.1:0-2603 GCA_039809605.1 Polyangiales bacterium
CACGGGGCGACCACCTTCGGTAGCCCGGGGTGAGGGGGGCAACGCCACCGAACCCCGGCGTGCGCGAGGCGCTTCCTGCAAGCTGTTTCGAGCCTATTTCGCCGCCTATGAGCCTTCACCGCGGGGGCGCGCATCCGGGTGATGATGCGCTACCCTGCGCCCCCGATACCGGGATGGACATCCACCAGCTCAAGACCTTCGCGACGGTCGCGCGCACGGGCAGCATCACCCGCGCGTCGGAGCTGCTGCACCTGAGCCAGCCCGCGGTGAGCGCGCACATCAAGGCGATCGAAGACGCGCTGGGCCTCGCGCTCTTCGAGCGAACCGCGCGGGGCATGAGCCTGACCGCCGACGGTCAGCGGCTCCTCGTGAGGGCCGAGCAGACGCTCGCCGCGCACCGCGCGCTGATGGACGAGGCGACGCGCATCAAGGGCCAGCTCACGGGCAGGCTCCGACTCGGCGCCAACAGCAACTCGAACCGCGAGGCCGTCGGCAGGCTCGTCGCCGCCCTCTCCGAGCGCCACCCCGAGGTCGAGGTGGCGCTCGAACACTGCACCTCGCGCGAGGTCCTCGCGGGCATTCGAAGCGGCGCCCTCGACGCGGGCTTCTACAACGAAGCCGCCGAGCCCGAGGCCGACCTGACGACCCTCGAGGTCTCTCGCTTCGCGATCCATCTCGCGGCGGCGCCGCGGCTGGTCGCAACCTCCGAGCCGCTCGACTGGGGAGCGCTCGCGGCCCTCCCTTGGATCTATCCCGCGACGAGCGCGTGCTGCGGCAGGGCCGCGGAGGACCTCTTCAAGTCGCACCAGATCCGCCCCGCGCGGGTCGTCAGCGTCGACCGCGAGGACATGACGCGCACGCTCATCGCCCGCGGGGCCGGCGTCGGCCTGCTCCACGCCGACACCGCGAGGGAGGCTCGCGACCGAGGCGAGGTCGAGCTCCTCTTCGAGTGCCTCGCGCCGGTGCGAGTGCTCTTCGCGCACCTGGCGAGCCGCGCGCACGACCCCGTGCTCACCGCGGCCGCGTCGATCCTGCGCGAAGGCGACCGGCCGTAAGAGCTTCGCTACCGCGCGCCCGTGACGATGTGGACGCGCGCGCCCATCCAGACGGCTCCGTCGCGATGATGGGTGGAGAAGCGCTCGGTCAGCGCGCGGTGGGCCTCGCGGCGCGCGTCGTCGCCCGCGCGGGCGAGCGCCTCGCCGAACGACGAGAACGACGAGAGCGCGAAGCTCGCGGCCTCCGCGGGGCTCCGCTCGCCGCCGATCGGGAGCGAGGCCCGCCAGTCACGCGCTTCGAGTTCGGTGAACCCCGCGCCATCGAGCAGCGAGAGCAGCGCGTCGGAGTCCGCGTAGCGGAACGGCCCCGGCGCCTCGGGGGTGGCCCGCGGTAGGTCGACGACCCGCGCCACCGCGTCGCGCACGGTCGTGAACCAGGGGTTGTCGGAGGCGTGCGCCCAGACCGCGAACGCGAAGCGCCCGCCGGGCCTGAGCCATCGCAACAGGTTGGCGAAGGCGGCGCGCGGGTCGTCGAAGAACATCACGCCGAAGCGCGAGGCGAGGCGGTCGTACGGGCGCTCGGGCGCCACGCTCGCCACGTCGGCGACCTCGAACGCGACGTCGCGCTCGTCGGGGCGCGGCCGCGCGCGGGCCACGTCGACGAGCGCGGGCGAGATGTCGAAGCCGTGGACCACGCTCCCCACCGGCGCGCGCCGGAGGATTTCGAGCGTCGTCCCGCCGCCGCCGCACCCGACGTCGGCGACGCGGGAGGGCGCGTCGAGCGCCAGCGCGTCGACGAGCGGCGCGTCGACGGGCGCGAGCGTCGACTCCATGCCCGAGAGCCCGGCGCGCCACTTCGCGCCGCGGTCGGCGACCCAGTCGGATGCCGTGAGGTTCTCGCTCACGAGAGCCTCCCCGCGGGGATGAGCGACGCCGTCGCGCGCGCGGCGAGGTAGAGGCCGACGCCGAAGACCGTGTGCGTGACCAGCGACTTCGCGCTGTTGAAGAGAGGTGCGGGCGTCCTGGTCGAGGCGATCCCGGCTCCCAGCGCGGGCTGGAGCACGAGCAGGGGCGCGAGCACCGTGACGACGCCGACGGCGAGCGCCGGCACGAGCGACGGCGAGCGCGCCCACCGCAAGCCCGCGGTCGAGAGCAGCAGCGCGCTGAACGCGACCCCGATCGAGTAGTGGGCGCCCCAGCCGAGCAGCAGCTCGCCCCTCACGGGCGCCGCCCTGGCGATGCTCTCGTGCATCCACCGCCCCTGGGGCATGTGCCCGAGCCAGCGCCCAAGGAGCGCGAAGTTCAGCGACGGCACGCCGAAGCGCCGGAGCAGCGCGGCCCATGCGTCCATCACCGCCGTGGCGCCGACGCCGATCAGCGCCGCGCGCAATGCGAATTCGATCTTCTCGTTCATGGCGATCCCCTCCTTCGGAAGGAGCGTCTGTACGAGCCGGAACGTCACCCCGAGAGCTGCGAGGATCCAATCGTTTCTTCGGAGGGCAGACCTCGGCGATGCTGAGGGGGTGGCGTCGGCGGGTGAGATGAGCTCCGCGGCGGGTGAGATGAGCTCCGCGGCGGGTGAGATGAGCTCCGCGGCGGGTGAGATGA
>JBDHVF010001168.1:0-2602 GCA_039809605.1 Polyangiales bacterium
GCGCATGACCTCGGTGGCGAGCACCGCGCGCAGGTCTTCTTCGGCGCCCGCCGCGCCGCCCTCGGCGAGCTTGAGCATGCCCTCGTAGAAGAGCGCCTCGGCGCGCTGGCCGGTGGTGCGCGCGTAGCTCGCGAGCCGGGCGCGGTCGAGCGCGCCCGTGTACCGCTGCGCGAGGCGCGCCGTCCACGACGCGTGCGCGTCGGCCTCGGCGGCCACGGCCTCGAGCGCCCGCTGCGCGCCGCCGTCGTCGGTGAGGCGTCCGAGGCGCGCGGCCACCGAGCCCCAGAGCGCGAAATACACCTGCCACGTGCGGTCGAGCGTGAGCGTCGCCCGCGCCACGCGGTAGAAGTCCCGCGCGTCGGACCAGCGCCCGCGCGAGAGCGAGAACGTGATCGCGCGGGCGGCCACGTCGCGCGAGTCGGCGTCGGCGTCGAGGGCCGCGCGCAGCGAGCGGCGCACGCCCTCGTCGTCGCCGAGCGCGTCGGCGACCACCGCGCGCTGGAGCATCGCGCTCGCGAGGTCGCGGTCGGTCAGGCTGCGGGCGAGCGCGTCGAGCGAGGCCGCGGCCTCTTCGAAGAGCCTGCGCGCGCCCGCGGCGTCGCCCGACACCTGCGCGGCCTGCGCGAGGCGCACGGCGTACTGCGGGCGAAAGAGCGAGTCGCTCTCGTCGGGGCGCAGCGGCAGCGCCAGGCCCGCGCGGAGCCTGCGCGCGGCCTCGGCGCCGTCGCGGTGGCGCCACGAGATCTCCGCGAGGAGGTAGTACGCGTCGCGCGAGGGCGACGGCCCCTCCGTGGCGCGCGTGAGGTGGGCCTCGGCCTCGCGGAGGTTGCCCGCCGAGAGCTCGAGGTCGGCCGCGAGGGTCTCGAGGTCGGCGTCGGTCACGGGCGGGGTCTGCCCCTGGTACTGCGCGCGCCAGCGCTCGAGGAGCGTGCGCGCGCGCTCGTACGCGCGGCGCCCCGGCGCGAGGTCGTCGGCGCCGACGCCGAGCGCGAGCGCGTTGCGGCTGGTCTCGATGGCCGCGCGCAGCGCGCGCTGGTCGGCGGCGCCGAGGGTGGCCGCGCGCTCGAGGTGGGCGCTCGCGAGGCCGAGGTCGCGCTCGTTCTCGGCCGCGGCGGCGAGGCATGCGGCGAAGCGCGCGTCCTGGGTGAAGTTCTGCCGGCCCACGCGGCACACGCCCGCGGCGGCCGCGGCGTCGATCTGCGCGAGGCGCTGGGCGAGCTCCCAGAGGGGGTCGGCGCCGCCCTCGCCCTGCGCGATGGAGCCGAGCGCCGCGGCGAGCCCCGACGACTCGCTCCCGCTGCCGAGCGAGGTGAGCCGGTTGGCGGCCTCGCGCACGTCGCCCACGCGCAGAAAGAGGATCGCGAGGTCGGCCGCGGCGACGCGCAGGCCCGCGCGGAGCTGCTGCACCTCGTCGAAGTTGAGCCGCGGCCCGTCGCGGCCCGCGAGCAGCGCGCGCGCGTCCATCACGGCGCGGCGGCGCGCGACCATGTGCTCCGCGGCCGCGTCGAGCACGTCCTGGGCGGGCACGACGCGCGCGACCTCTTTGTAGATGTCCGAGAGCTCGCCCTCGACCACCCAGGGGCGCTGGAACTCCCTGCGGTTGCGCGTGCCCCAGTCGGCGATGCGCTGCCACTGCTCCCTCGCGTGGGGGTCGGGCGTGCGCAGGGCCATGAGCACGCGCGCGGCCGCGAGGGCGTGGGCCTCGTCGCCGCGCGACGACGACGCGTCGAGCACGGCGCGCGCGAGCGGCGCGACCTCGTCGGGCACGACGTTGCGCGCGAGCTCCGCGGGGGTGTAGTGCACGAGCGCCTGGCGCAGCCGCGCGATGGCCGTCTGCGTGTCGCCCGTCTGAGCCGCCTCGAGCCCGCGCGCGGCCAGGTACCGCGCGACGCCGTCGCGGATCGCGCGGCGGCTCTGCTCGCCGGGCGGCGTCTCGTCGAGGTCGCGCTGCAGGTCGGCGATGGTGCTCCCGTCGACCTCGGCGTGCGGGGCCTGGGAGACCACGCGCGGCCCCCCGTTGCGATTCGCGCCCGAGCAACCCTGAGCGGCCAGGAGCGCGAACACGGCGGCGAGGAGTCTTCGGGTGTGCATCATGACCGTCTCGGTAGGGGGTGGCGCACGGTATCGTTGTCACGCACGAGGGAGCAAGGAAGGTCTTTCCACGGAACGATCCGCCGTGCCATGGTCCGCGACCGTGCACCGAGGGACGTTCGCGCGCTCGCTCGGGTTCGCGCTCGGCACGGCGCTCACGGCGCGCGCCCTGGCCGACGACGAGGCCGACGAGGCCACGGTGCGCGCGCACCCGCCGCCCCCGTCGGAGGCCGTCGTCGGCCACGCCGAGATCGAGCGCACGGGCGCCGTGACCCTCGCCGACGCGCTCCGCCCGCAGGCCGACGTCGACCTGCTCGGCGGCGGCGCGGCGGGCGCGGTGGGCCGCCTCTCGCTGCGCGGCGCGGCGCCCGAAGAGACCCTGCTGGTGATCGACGGGCTGCGCGTGAGCGCGCGCTCGAGCGCCGCGGCCGCGGCGGGCGCGGACCCGAACCTCATGCCCACGGCGCTCGTGCAGCGCGTGTCGATCCTGCGCGGCCCCGCGTCGGCGCTC
>JBDHVF010001169.1:0-2600 GCA_039809605.1 Polyangiales bacterium
GTAGCCCGGGTTGAGGGGGCCAACGCCCCCGAACCCCGGCGTGCGCGAGACGCCTTTCTACAAGCTGTTTGCGCGCTGTTTCGCCGCCTATGGGGGTTGGGGGTGGGGGCCACGACCGAGGGGGGGGCGACGCGCTGGCGTGACGGGTCACTGCACCGACTCGTGCCCCGCGCCGCGCACGCGCTCGTGGTAGACGCGGGTGATGTCGGCCTCGTCGAGCAGGCCCACGATCGACCCGTCGTCGCCGCGCACCGGCAGCTCGCGCTGGCCCACGTCGAGCAGCACCTCGAGGGCGTGGTGCAGGTCGTCGTCGAGCGAGAGGGTGACGGGCGGCACCATCACGTCGCACGCGAGCGCGAGGCCGTCGAGGCCCTCCTCGTGGGCGAGCGTGCGCACCACGTCGGCGGGCACGAGGCCCGCGAGGCGCCCCGCGGTGTCGAGCACGGGGAAGACGTCCTGCCAGGCCTTGTCGGCGACGGCGCGCTGGATCTCGCGCACGCTCGCGCTCAGGGGCAGCGTCGTGAAGGCCCTGTCGCGCGCGACGGTGTCGCCCACGCGCAGGGTCTTGAGCACGTCGAGCGTGGCGTCGTCGACGTGGGCGGGCGACTCGAAGCGGCTGCGCACCTGCGCGCCGTAGAGGGTGTGGCCGCGGAGCATCACGAAGGCCACGCCCTCGGCGGCCATGAGGGGCACGAGCAGGTCGTAGCTGCCCGCCATCTCGCACACCATCACCAGCGAGCTCACGGGCGCGTGCGCGATGCCGCCGTAGAAGGTTCCCATGCCGACCAGCGCGAAGGCGCCCGGGTCGAGCCGCGGGTCGTGCAAGAGGAGCTGCGCCGCGCGCCCGAAGGCCCCGCCCAGCAGGCCCCCGATGGCGAGCGAGGGGCCGAAGTCTCCGGCGCTGCCGCCCGAGCCGATGGTGAGCGACGTGGCGACGATCTTGGCCGCCCCGAGCGCCGCGAGGAGCTCGACGGCGCGCCACCCTCGGGGCATCCACGGCGCGTCGACGATCGCCACCTGCGCCGAGCCGTACCCGCTGCCCAGGATGCCGAGGCCCTGCCCCGTGAGCCCGAGGCGCGGGCTGACCGCGAGGATCCACGCGACGGCGAGGGCGCCGAGGAGCAGCCCCCCGCCCGCGGGTTGGAGCCAGCGGGGCATGCGCGTCGCCGCGAAGGCGCGCTGCGACGCGCGGAGCGCGGCGACGAAGGCCACGGCGCCGAGCGAGAGCACCAGGGCCAGCAGGCCGTAGAGGGGCAGGTGCGCGGGCACGAAGGGGTAGTGCGCGGCGTGGGCGAAGAGGTGCCCCTCGCCGAAGATGGTGATGAAGAGGCTGTAGGCCGTGACGCTCGAGAGGATGGCGGGCACGAGCGCGTCGGCTTCGAAGTCGTCGCGGTAGAGCACCTCGACGGCCAGGAGGGCGGCGCCGAGGGGCGTGCGAAAGATCGCGGCCATGCCGCCCGCGGTGCCCGCCACCACGAGGATGCGCCGCTCGCGCACGGTGGTTCGAAGCACGCGCGCGACGAGCGAGCCGATGGCGGCGCCGATCTGCATGGTGGGGCCCTCGCGGCCGCCCGAGCCGCCCGAGGCCAGGGTGAGGATCGACGCGAGGGCCTTCACGGGCGCGACGCGGCGGCGCAGGAGGCCGTCTTTGCGGTGGAACGCGTCGATGAACGCGTTGCCGCCGCCGCCGGCGGTCTCGGGGGCGAAGAGGTGCGAGAGGGCGCCCGCGGCGAGCGCGCCCACGGCGGGGATGAGCGCGAGGAGCCAGGGGCGGAACGGGCGCTCGGTGACGTCGGCGATGACGTGCTCGCCCGCGGGCCTGAGGCGTCGGTAGCCCGTGAGGCCGTGCAGGACCAGGTGCTCGAGGTGCTCGAGGCCGTAGAAGAACGCGCACACCGCGGCGCCCACCACGACGCCCACGATGAGGCTGTGCAGCAGCGTGCGGCCCAGGTGGCGGAACTCGAGCGCTCGCAGCGAGGGCGGGAGGCGTGACAAAACCCTGGGGTCCATGAAGCTCCCCCGCGCGCGGCGCGGGGGGGCAATCTAGGGAAGGGAGGCGCGGCGCACAACGGGTCAGAGCCGATCGAGGCGCCCGCCGTCGACGCGCATGGCCTCGCCCTGCACGAACGACGCGTCGTCGGAGGCCAGGAACAGAATCGCCGCGGCGATCTCCTGGGGCTTGCCGACGTCTTTCGGGTCGACGGTCTCGACGCCCGAGCGGATGTTGGGGTTCTGCCAGAGCATGGGCGTGTCGACGGCGCCGGGGAGCACGGCGTTGACGCGGATTCCGCGGGGCTTGCCTTCGAGCGAGGCCGAGCGGGTGAGCGAGAGCAGGGCGGCCTTGGCGGCGGCGTACGAGGCCACCAGGGGCGTGGTCTCGACGGCGTGGATGCTCGACACGTTCACGATCGCGCCGCCGGGCTTCATCGCGCCGAAGGCCGCGCGGGTGAAGAAGAACGCCCCGAGCAGGTCGACGCGCAGCACCTTGAGCCAGTCGTCGGCGGTGTGCTCCTCGAGGGGCTTGAACACCATGAGCCCGGCGTTGTTGACCACGACGTCGAGGCGTTCGAAGCGCGAGAGGGTGCCCGCCACGCACGCGT
>JBDHVF010001170.1:0-2596 GCA_039809605.1 Polyangiales bacterium
GTGCGAGAACGACACGCCGCGCACCTCGAGGCGCGCGCCGCGCGGCGAGCCCGCGGGCACCGGGGCGCCGCCCTCGCGCTCGACGGGCAGGTCGGCCAGGTGGCCGAGCTTGTCGACGGCGGCGAAGAGGTCGTACGCGCTCTCGAGCTGCTTCGAGAGCTTGGTCATGCCGGTGACGATCGCGCCGACGACGAGCTCGGCGGCGGCGAGCTGGCCCACGGTGAGCCCCCGCTGGATCACCAGCCACCCGCCGACGCCCAGCAGCGCGGCGCTCACGGCGGCGCGGAACGCGAGCGAGCCCACGTGCTGCCGGAGCACCACGCGAAAGTGCTCGCCGCGCGCGCGGAGGTAGCGCTGCGCGAGCTCGTCGGCGCGGCGCTCGGCGAAGGCCGCCGCGCCCTCGCCGCGGAAGGTGCCGCCGAGGCGCGCGAGCTCCTCGAGCCACGCGGCGACGGCGTACTTGGCGACCGACTCGCGCACGCTCGTGTCGACGGCGCCGCGGCCGAGGGGCCAGAGGATCACCGCCATGCCCGCGACGAGCACGGCGTCGAAGGCCAGCAGGAGCGGGTGGTAGAAGGCCAGCAGCAGCGTGCCGACGAGGGCCTGGAGCAGCACCGCGAGCCCGTCGAGCAGCAGCGTGGCCGAGGCCTTCTGCACGGTGATCACGTCGAAGAAGCGGTTCGAGAGCTCGGGCAGGTTCGCCCGCGCGAGCGCCGCGGCGCGCACCCGCGGCAGGCGCCGCGCGAGGTCGAGCGCCACCTGCACGAACACCCGGCGCTGCAGCACCTCGACGACCTGGAGCTGCATCGCCCGCATCACCCCGTCGAACGACAGCGCCACGAACACCAGAAAGGTCAGCACCAGAAGGGGCTGCAGCACGACCCCGAACGACACCGTGTTCACCAGCGACGCCGTGGCGACGGGAACCACCAGAGAGAGCAGGCCCACGCCCACGGCGTAGGTCAGCACCACCCAGAGGTCGCCCCGCTCGGCGCGCAGCATCGCCGCGAGCCTTCGGGCGGGCGATGGGTGTCGGTGCGCGTCGTTCGCGGCGTGCGCACCCTGCGCATCGGGCGCATCGTGGTCGCGTGCAAGCTCGGGAAACATAGGCTCGCGCTGCTCCTCGGCGGCCGGTACGGCGGCCGCGCGGGGGTACGATGACGCCGGCCTCGCGCCCGCACCGGCACGGAATACCGTCGCGATCGTTCGGCTCACCCGAAGGGACCCGTCACCGCCATGGAGTGGCTCAACTATCACCACCTGCACTACTTCTGGGTCGTGATGCAGGAGGGCTCGGTCGCCGGCGCGGCCCGCCGCCTGCGCGTCTCGTCGGGCACCATCAGCGAGCAGGTGCGCGCGCTCGAGGGCGTGCTCGGCGGCGCCCTGTTCGAGCGAGCGGGGCGGGGCCTCGCGCCGACGGAGCTCGGCCGCCTCGCGTTCCGCTACGCCGACGAGATCTTCGGGCTGGGGCGCGCGCTGCTCGACGACGCCCGCGGGCGCCAGGGCGGCCGCGCGTCGTCGGTCGCGGTGGGCGTGAGCGACGCGCTCCCGAAGATGGTGGCGATGGAGCTCCTCCTGCCGGTGTTCGAGATGCCCTCGGCGCCGCGGGTGGTGTGCCGCGAGGGGCCGCACGAGCGGCTGCTGGCCGACCTCGCCTCGCACGCGGTCGACGTGGTGCTGAGCGAGGCGCCGGCGCACCCGGGCTGGGCGGTCACGGCGTACAACCACGAGCTCGGCGAGAGCCCGCTCGCCGTGATGGGCGTCGACGCGCTGGTGCGCGCGCGGCGCGAGGGCTTCCCCCGGTCGCTCGACGGCGCCCCGATGCTCCTGCCGCTCGCGGGCTCGCCCGTGCGCCGCGGCTTCGACGGCTGGTGCGAGGCCGAGGGCGTGCGCCCGCGCGTGGTGGCCGAGTTCGAAGACAACGCGCTGCTCAAGACCTTCGGCGCGCGCGGCTTCGGGCTCTTTCTCGCGCCCGAGGTGGCCGCCGCAGCCGTGCGCGCGCAGTACGGCGTGCGCGCGCTCGGCGCCATCGACTCGCTGCGCGAGCACTTCTACGCCATCACCGTCGAGCGGCGGCTGCGCCACCCCGCGGTGCGACTCCTGTGCTCGGCCGCGCGCGGTCGCCTCGCGGGCTGACGCCGACCCGGGGCCCTGCCGCGCCTGCTCCACGGCGCCGCGCCATCGCCTCCCGTGGCGCGCGCGCCCCGCTCCGTCGCGCGGCCGCCTCGCACGACGGCATCGCTCCGCCGCGAGAACGCGCGGGTTCGCGGCGGCACCGCCGCTGCACTTCACCGCGGCGACACCCTCACGAGGAGCCCCCGCCCCATGACCGATGCCCTCGCCCTCTGCACCCGATGTTCGCGCCACGTCCGTTCGAGCGAGCGCGCGTGCCCGTTCTGCACCGCTTCGAACGTCGCGCCCGTGGCGAAGGCCGCCCTCGTGGCCGGCGCGCTGCTCGTCGCCGCGCCCGCGGGCGCCGACCCCGTCACCCCGCCTCGCGCGCAGGGGCCGCGCGAGGCGCAGGTGGTCCCCGCGTACGGAGCCCCTTCGCCGCCGCCGCACCTCAGGCCCCCTGCGCCGCGCCCGCCCGTCGAGC
>JBDHVF010001171.1:0-2592 GCA_039809605.1 Polyangiales bacterium
TCGCGCGCGGGGTGGATCGTGGGCGGCGGCCTCGCGTTCGCCGCGGCGGCCGCCGCGGTGGGCGCGGTGGCCCTGCGCGACCCCAAGGCGCCGAAGACCGGCGAGGCCCCGACGGTCGCGGCGGTGTCTCCGTGGCGCGCGCGCGTCGACCGCGTGTTGCGCGCGTCGGCCGACGCGGCCGGGGGTTTCGAAGTGATGCTCCCCGGCGCGAGCGCGTACGCTCCCGCGGGCGAGCGCGCGGACCTGCCCGCGGGCACGCGCCTGCGCACCGACGGCAAGACCCGCGCGCGCGTCGCGCTCGACGACGGCTCGGTGCTCGTGCTCGACCGCGCGACCGAGCTGGTGCTCGACGGGGCGTCGCCGCGCAGCGCCAGCCTCGTCGCGGGCAACGTGGTGGCCGACGTGGCGCACACCTCCTCCGACGCGGTGGCGCGCATCGCGACGCCCGCGGGGCCCGTCGAGGTGCACGGCACCCGCTTCGCGCTCACGGCCACGGCCGACCGCACCAGCGTGCGCGTCACGCGCGGCGTGGTGAAGCTCGGCGCCGCGTCGCAGTCGGTCGAGGTCAAGACCGGCCAGGAGGCCACCCTCGCGCGCGGCGAGGCACCCTCGGTGGCGCCCGCCGTGGGGCTCGCGAGCGCGGTGTCGTGGGCCGACCTCAACACCGACGCGAGCGACGCGCCGGTGGTGGGCCTCGGCGAGCTGCGCGCGCGCAGGCCCGGCAGCGCCACCGAGCGCGACGAGGCGGTGCACCTCGCGAGCCACGCGGTGAAGGTGCGCATCGTGGGCAACGTCGCGCGCACCGAGGTCGAGGAGGTCTTTCGCAACGACACGGGCCAGGAGCTCGAAGGGGTCTACCGCTTCCCGCTGCCGCCCGAGGCGCAGGTCGAGACGCTGGCGCTCGACGTGAACGGGCGCATGGAGCCGGGCTCGTTCGTCGAGCGCGAGCGCGCGGCGGCCATCTGGCGCGGCGTGATCCGCCACGCCACGCCGAGGCCCCAGCCCACGCGCGAGGAGTACGTCTGGGTGCCGGGGCCCTGGCACGACCCGGCGCTGCTCGAGTGGCAGCGCGGCGGGCGCTTCGAGCTCAAGGTGTTCCCCATCCCCGCCCACGGCGCGCGGCGCGTGACGATCTCGTACACGCAGACCGTGGCGCCCTCGGCGGGCGTGCGCCGCTACGTCTACCCCCTCGCGCACAACCCCGACGGCAGCACCCGCGTCGACCAGTTCTCGCTCGACGTGCAGGTGATGGGGCACGAGCGCGCGCGGGGCCTGCGCGTGGCGGGCTACCCCCTCACGGCCGCGCAGGGACCCGACGTTCCGCCGGGCGCCGAGCGCGTGGCCTTCGCGCAGCAGGGCTTCGTTCCGTCGGGCGACCTCGTGGTCGAGTACGCGCTGCCCGACGCGCGCGCGCCGCTCACCGCGTGGGGCTACCAGCCGCCCGCGGCCGAGCCCGGCTACGTGGCCCTCGCGCTGCGCCCGACGCTGCCGCGCTGGGGCGACGCGAGGCCGCGCGACTACGTGCTCGTGGTCGACGCGAGCCGCTCGATGGTGGGCGAGCGCATCGCCCGCGCGGCGCGCCTCGTGGGGGCCACCGTCTCCGAGATGGACCGCCGCGACCGCTTCACCGTGCTCGCGTGCGACACGCGCTGCCGCGCGATGGGCGGGATGCAACCCGCGTCGGACCAGGCCGCGGTGGAGGCGCAGCGCTTCGTGGCGGGCGTCGAGCCCGCGGGCGCGAGCGACCTCGTGGCGCAGGTGCGCGAGGCGGTGCGCGCGTCGGCGGTGAGCCCCGACGCGGGCCGCGACGTGCGCGTCGTGTACGTGGGCGACGGCGCCGCGAGCGTGGGGTGGAGGCGCCCCGACCGCATCGCCGCCGAGGTGGCCGAGGCGATCCCCGCAGGGCGCACTACGGTGACCGCGGTGGCCGTGGGCGGCGACGTCGACGCGCAGGCCCTCGGCGCGCTCGCGCGCGGCGGCGGCGGCGCGCTGGTGCCGTACGTGCCGGGCGAGCGCGTGCGCGCGGCGGCGCTGTCGGTGCTCGAGGCGACGTACGGCGTGGCGCTGCGCGACCCCGAGGTGATCCTGCCCGCGGGGCTCACGGCCGTGGCGCCGTCGAAGCTCAACACCATTCGCGCGGGCGGCGAGGCCCTGGTGGTCGCGCGGGCGACGGGCCCGGTGGCGGGCGACGCGCTGCTGCGCGGCACGGTGGGCGGAGAGCCCTTCGAAGCGCGCTACGCGGTGAACGTGCCGCTCACGCCGGGCGCGGGCAACGCGTTCGTGCCGAGGCTCTACGCGTCGGCGCGCATCGCCGACCTCGAGGCCGCGGGGGGGCCCGCGGCGCGCGCGGAGATCGTCGACCTGTCGCAGCGCTTCCGCGTGGCGAGCCGGTACACCTCGCTGCTGGTGCTCGAGAGCGACGCGATGTACCGCGCGTTCGGCGTCGAGCGCAACGCGGCGGGCGAGGCGGTGTGGACGGGCGAGCAGGCCTCCGACGCCACGGTGGCGCTCGCGCCCAACGACGCCAACCAGATCGCCGCGGCGCTCGACCCGCACCACGCGTCCTTCGCGAGCAGCGAGGGCGATCTGGCG
>JBDHVF010001172.1:0-2579 GCA_039809605.1 Polyangiales bacterium
GGGCGAGCGCCCGGTCGCGCGGGGGCGCCGGGTCGCGCGGTGAACGCGCACGCGGGGATGAGCGTGATGGCGACGCCCTCGTCGGTGCTCATGCCCTCGCCCTCGATGGCCGCGTAGGCGTCGTAGCGCAGGCACGCGTGCGGGGTGACCGCGGGCTCGTCGGCGCTGAGGCTGTGGGCGTGCGCCTCGACGGCCTCCTGCGGCGCGGTGAGGCGCGGGCTGGTGACGCTCGCGCAGCCGATGACGGCGCTCCACCGCACGCCGAGGGGCTGCGAGGGGATGGTGCACGCGTTCGGGTCGACGGGCGTGGGCTCGGCGTTCTCGTCCTCTTCGACGCCCTGCATGACGGCCTCGGGCGGCGGGCCGTAGAGCTCCGCGGGCGTCTCGTGCGCATCGGGGAACGACGCGACGAGCCCGGCGCGGAGCTGGTCCATCGCCCAGCGCACGGCGGTCTCGCGGGCCTCGGCGCTCTCGGCGTCGGCCACCTGCTGGTGCTCGAGCTCCCACCACGCCGTGAGCCCGCGGTTGTGCACCGTGAGCAGCGTCTGGTTGACGTTGCGCTCGGTGCCCACGCGCACCATGTCGAGCGTGAACGCGAGGCGCCGCGGCACCGCGGAGCGCCCCGGCACGGGGATGTAGAAGTCGAGCGAGTAGTTCTTGCGGCAGTGCGAGGCGCGGCACTGCGGCGGGTCGTTCTCGAACGCGGCGCCGAACTCGGGGTTGCCCTGCACGATCGCGGGGATGGGCTGGCCCCAGTTGTTGAGCCCGCCGAAGAGGCGCGTCCAGCGGTCGAACTGCCCGCGCATCCAGAGCCGCTGGCGCGCCGACGCCTCGCGGAGCTCCGCCTCGCGGCGCTCGCGCTCGGCCTCGGCCTGCGCGCGGCGCGCGGCCTCCTGCTGGGCGCGGGCCTGTTCGAACACCCGCAGCCGCTCGCGCGCCTCGTCGACGTGCGTGCCCGCGGGGAAGGCGCGGAGGTACTCGTTGAGCCCGTCGACGCTGCTGCGGTGGTCGGCCCAGAAGTCTTCCTCTTGCGCGTAGACGACCTCGCGCACCTCGCGGGCGAAGCGGCCCTGCGGGTGCGCCTGGAGGTAGCGCCCGCCCGCGGCGAGGCGGTCGGGTCCGGCAGCCTCGTAGCGGTAGGCGCGGTACGACGCGTAGTCGCTCGGCGACGACCACACGCCGCAGCCCGCGAGGCACAGCGCGCCGGCCAGCGCCGCGCGGCGCGGGGAGAGGTTCGGGTTCGAATGCGTGCGCATGGCGGGGTCCTTCTTCACTGCACGCAGACCGCGAGGCACTCGGCCGGGGGCTGGCGGATCACGTCTGCGATGGCGTCGCAGCTCAGGGCGTTGATGGCGTGGCCGCAGACCTGCACGTCCTGCTCCGACGCGCCGGCGTAGCGGGCCCCGTAGTTGCCGCAGCTGTGCGGGCACTGGTTGCTGCCGAAGATCGACGCGCGGATGCCCCCGCGGAGGCACTGCTGATACGCCTGCTGGCTGTCGTTGAGGCAGTCGGGGCCGGCGCCCTGGAGCGACAGGCACAGCACCCCGCACGAGCGCAGGCGCAGGCACATGTTCGCGCAGAAGCCCTCTTCGAAGTAGTCGTACTGCTGCTCGTCGGGGTTGCCGGGCAGCGGCGTGTTCGCGAGGCTGCCGCCGCAGCCGCCCACGTCGCCGGGCGTCGGGCCGGCGAGAAAGAACGTCGAGAGCGCGAGGATCCACAGCGCGCGCGCGCCGCGGCCCTTCGGTTGATTCGTCGCCGGGGTCACGGGAGCACCTCGTAGTCGACCATGAGGCCGAGGCCTCCGCCGAGGATCGGGAAGGTGATCGCGCTGTCACCGAAGTAGAGGTCGAAGATCACCTCGCCGGTGAGCGCGACGCCCGACGTGAGGTAGAGCGCGGCGCCCACCGCGGCCTCGACGCCGACCGACACCGTGGGGCAGTAGCCCGCGCTCGGCACCGGCAGGGTCATGGCGTTGAGGCTGAACCCGTGGCCGGGGAACGCGGGGTCGGCGCGCACGCGGTCGACCGCGCAGGCGCCCTGCGTGATGAGGATCGGCACCTCGACGCGGCCCGTGAGCGCGAGGCGCCCCGTGAAGCGGCGGAACACCTGCCAGCCGGGCTGGATCGCGAACTGCGCCCCGACGTGGTCGATGCCCGCCTGGAAGCCGAGCGACGGCCCCATCTGAAAGCGCCCCACGTGAAGGAACTGGTAGCTCCCCTGGAGGTACGGCGCGATGGGCGCGAGCGCGCCGGCGTCGTACGGGTCGTTGAGCCGCGCGCCCACCGTCGCCTCGGCGCGCACCAGGATGTGGCGCTCGCGCGGGTAGAGCGTCCACCCGCCCTGCGACGCGCCCTCGTGCGCGGGCGACGCGCCGGGCTCGGTCGCGTCTGGGACTGTCTGCGCGGCCGCCGGGGCCGCCGCGAGCGCGGCCGCCACTGCGAAGAACAAAGTTCGCGATCTCACCGTGCGCGCATGGTAGACACGCCCCGCGACCGCGCGTCAACGCTTGTTTTCAGCGCGCGGCGACGCGACGCCGCGCCATGAAGTTCTGTCGTCTGCCCGCTCTCGCCGCCCTCGTC
>JBDHVF010001173.1:0-2576 GCA_039809605.1 Polyangiales bacterium
GCGCGACGTCGGCCGCGACGTCCATCGCGGGCGCGTCGAGGGGCGCGTCGAACGCCACGTCGTCGGCGACGTCGGGGAGCGAGGCCTCGGCCGCGTCGGCGACCTCGGGCGCGTCGAGCGCGTCGGGCGCGTCGGGCGCGTCGGAGCCCGCGTCGGCGCCGGCTTCGGAGCCCGTGTCGGCCACGGCGTCGGTCACCGCGTCGCCCGGCGAGCCGAGGTCGATCACGGCGGCGTCGCGCGGCACGGGCATGGGCGGGGGCCCGGCGTCGATGGAGCTCAGGGTCATGCGCACCGAGGGCCACAGCGGCCCGCACACCATGCCCACCTGCGTGGAGGCGTTGCAGGCCGACTCGACGCCCGTGAGCAGCCGCCCCGACAGGAGCGGGTCGAAGTGGTCGCCGCCGTCGATGGAGCTCCCCAGCAGGTAGCCGTCGGCGGCCTCGTCGGCGCAGACGTAGAGCACGCCCGCGTGCTGGCGCAGGCACCGCGCGGTGACGTTGGAGGCCACGCGGGTGAAGGGGCCGCCGCGCACCGAGCGGCGGATGCCCTCGGCGGGGTTGGCGCTCGCGATCCACACGGTGCCGCCGTCGTCGGAGAGCGCGAAGCCCACCATCTGGTCGTCGGTGCGCGCGATCTCGTGGTAGGTGACGGCGCCGTCGTCGGAGCGCAGGAGCACCGTGCCCAGCCCCGTCGCGGCGCGCACGTAGACCACGTCGGGGTTGATCGGGTCGACGCCCGAGATGTACGCGCTGGTGCCGGGGAGGAAGGCCCTGTCGCGCGCGACCTCGCGCGTGGTCATGCCGCCGTCGTCGGAGCGGCGGATCACGGGGATGCCCCCGCGCACGAAGCCCGCGACGTAGATGCGCGAGGGCATCGACGGGGCCATCTCGACGGTCTCGGTGAAGAACTCGGGCAGGCGCGCGCCGACCGTCCAGCTCGCGCCGCCGTCGGCCGAGAGCACGAGCGCGTCGTCGGTGCCCGTGGGCCCGATGGCCGTCACCAGCAGGCGCCCCGTGGCGTCGCCCGCGATGTCGACGATGGGGCGCATCGGGTCGCCGCGCGGCGAGCCCCACGAGCACCCGCCGCGGGTGATGGTGATGCCGCGGGGGGCGCCCACCACGATGGTGCCGTCGAAGCCGAGCGCCATCGAGGCGTCGAAGGTGCCCACGGCGTCGAGGGCCTCTTCGCACACCCAGCCCCACGTGCGGCCGCCGTCGTGGCTGTTGGCGAGGCCGAAGGTGGTGCGCAGCGACATCACCCGGCTCTCGGGCCCCGGGCCCACCACGAAGTAGCTCGACGAGGGGAAGCGCCCGTTGGCGCGCGACGTCGCGGGCGCGGCGGCCACCAGCGCCGCGCAGAGCGCGGGGAGAGAGCGGTACGACGAGGCACGCATCGGTGCCGCGCATCGTAGCGCGGCGAGGGCCCGACCGTCTGGAAGATCCCGCGCGGGCGTTGTAGCGTCGCGGCGACGACGCGCTGCTCCCCCCGCCATGACCTCGGAACGTGACGCCCTCGCCGCGTGGCTCGCCGCGGTGCTTCGAACGGAGCTCCCCGTGCGCGAGGGGCCCTTCGAGGTCGCGCCGTCCCCTGCCCCGGATGCGCGCACCGGGGGAGAGGGGGAGACGTGGTGCGACGGCCGCCACGTGGGCGTGCGCGTGCGCGTGCGCTCGCCGTCGCAGCCCGACGCCGTGCGCGCCGTGGCCCTGGTGCCCGTGGAGCACGCGGCCGACCGCGCGCGCGCCGAGGGCTTCGTGCGGGCGTGGTGCGCCGTGGTGCGCCACGCGTTGCGAGACCTCGCGTCGAGCGCGCTGCCCGACGCGCCTGCGTTCACCGCGGCCGACCTCGGGCAGCCGTGGGCGCTCGCGTCGCTGCTCGCGCGCAAGAGCCTCGAGACGCGCGAGGAGTTCGTCGCCGCCCTCTCCGACCGCAAGCACTTCGGGCGCTACTTCGCCATCCCGCCGACGGTGGCGGGCGCGGCGCTCGAGCGCGTCCACGCGGTGCTCACCGAGCGGCCCCCGCTGCTGCGCACCGACGCGATGGCCCTGCGCGCCCTCACCACCCCGTGGAACGACGACCACCCTCCCCCCGGCCCCTCGCGCGGGGGCGTGCGCGTGCACTGGTCGGGCGTCGTCGCGGCGCTCGAGCTCACCCTGCTCGACGACGGCTCGGTGCGCGACCGCAAGCAGCAGGAGATCGAGCTCGTGCCCGGTGAGTCACTGGGCGACCTCGACCGCGTCGAGGCGTACCTCCGCGGGTGGCGCGACGCGCTGCCCGAGCACGCCTCGCTCATCGCGCCCGACGAGGTGCCCTTCACCATGCCCCACGACCTCGCGTGCCCCGCGGTGCTCGCGTCGCACCGCGCCACCACCCGCGACGACTTCCGCGCGGCCTTCGCGCGGCGCTGGCAGTTCCGCGAGCGCCACGCGCTGCGCGAGAAGAAGGCCCCCGCGCGCCGCTGAGCGGCGGTTCATTCGCGGCGCGGGCGGTGGTAGCGTGGCGCGCATGAGAGCCCTCGCAGCGCTCGCGGGTGTGGTCGCGGTGGTGTCTGCGTGCGGCGGCGCCCCCGACGCCTCGTC
>JBDHVF010001174.1:0-2575 GCA_039809605.1 Polyangiales bacterium
CGCGCCCGCCATGCAGCGCATGCCCGCGCCGCACGCGTTGCCGCACGACCCGCAGTTGGCGTCGTCGCTCTGCGGGTCGACGCACGTGCTCCCGCAGAGCTGACGGCCGCCCTTGCACGTCGGCGGCATGTCCGTCGGCGCGTCGACGCCGGCGTCGATGCGAGCGCCCACCACCGATGCGTCGTTACAGCCGACGCTGCCGAGGGCCGCCGCGAGCACCGCGGCGTGCCATCTCCTCGTCCACAAGAACCTCATCGAAGAACCTCCCTTGACCGCGGGGCCGCACCGAGAACGTCTGGCGTCCGTGGTGAGCCGTCGCGCATCCGCCGATCTGCCCTGCTCCATCGTCGAACGGAGGTGCGACCACAAGGGCGCAGGCCCGCAAGACGCATGGAGTGTTCAGGCTCCGCACACTGCCACAAGTTGCCGCGGCGGTGTTGCGGCGCGTGCGTCCCATGGTGCGAGGAGCGGTCAGAACGAGCCGGACACGGCCGCCGCGGCGCCGCCGGGCATGGGCGCGACGCCCAGCGAGAGCGACGGGGACGCGCGCTGGTAGACCTCCCACGACTGCTCGACGGGGTCGGGGGTGAACAGCAGCGCGGCGCCGACGACGCCCATCACCGAGCCCAACCCGAGGAGCGTGACGCCCAGGGCCCGATCGCTCTCGCGGTCCGAGCGGCGCCGCGGCTCGACCAGCAGGAGCACCGACCCGCCGACCAGCGAGGCCCCGCCGAACCCGAGCAGCACGACGGAGCCCCATCGCCGCCCGCGACGGTTTCGCTCGGCGGCCTCACGCCACGCCGCCTCGGTGCGCGCGAAGACCTGCTCCGCGGGGTCGCGGCGCGCCTGCCCCTCGCGCAGCGGCGCGAGCACGCGGTCCCACGGGCCCGGCAGCAGCGCGCCGATGCCGATGCCGAGGAGCATGCCCGCGCCGATGGCGCCGCTGAACAGCCCGGCGACCTGATCCTCGGCGGTGTCGCGGCCGGCGAGCACGAAGCCGAGGCCGAGGCCCACCGCGCCCACGGCCCCGCCCGCGATCGTCACGGCGAGCCGCTGCGAGCGCTGGTTCTGCTCGTGCCAGGTGAGCACCGCGTCGAGCCGGCGCAGGCGCTCGGCGGCCGCGGCCTGCGGCGCGACCGTGGTGGACGAGGGCGTTGCGCGTGGGGCGGCGGGGCTCGCCCACGGGGGCGGCGGAACGTCGGGAGGGGTCGTCTGCGCGTGGGCGGCCGCGGGCAGCGCGAGGGGCGTGAGGAGCGCGAGGGCGACGAGTCTCATGGCCGCGCGGAGGCTATACGCGCTCGCGGGTGATCGCGATACCCTCGCGGGCCATGCGCGCGTCGATGATGAACGTCCCCCTCACGATCACCCACCTGCTCGAGCGCGCGGCGCGCTACTCGCCGCGGCGCGAGATCGTCTCGCGGCGCCCCGACCGCTCGCTGCACCGCACGACGTGGAGCGAGGTGCACGCCCGCGCGGGCCGCCTCGCCCACGCGCTCGCGAAGCTCGGCGTCGGCCGCGGCGACCGCGTCGCCTCGCTCGCGTGGAACCACGCCCGCCACCTGGAGCTCTACCTCGCGGTGCCCTCGATGGGCGCGGTGCTCCACACGCTCAACCTCCGGCTGCACCCGACGGAGATCGCGTACATCGCGCGGCACGCGGGCGACCGCGTGGTGGTGGTCGACGAGACGCTCCTGCCGCTGCTGGCGAAGTTCATCGACCACGTGCCCTCGATCGAGCAGGTGATCGTGATGCGCGACACGGCCGCGCCCCTCGCCGAGAGGCACCACGACTACGAGGCCCTGCTCGCGCCCGAGTCGCCCTCGTACCCGTGGCCCGCGCTCGACGAGAGCGACGCCGCGATGATCTGCTACACGTCGGGCACCACGGGCAACCCCAAGGGGGTCGTCTACAGCCACCGCTCGACGGTGCTGCACACCCTCGTCGCGTGCATGACCGACACGCTGGGCGTGAGCGAGGGCGACGCCGTGATGCCCGTGGTGCCCATGTTCCACGCGTGCGCGTGGGGACTGCCGTACTGCGCGGCGGCCACGGGCGCGAAGGTGGTGTTCCCGGGCCCCCACCTCGACCCCGCGTCCATCGTCGACCTCATGGAGGGCGAGCGGGTCACCCTCGCCGCGGGCGTGCCCACGATCTGGCTGGGCATCCTCGCGCTGCTCGATCAGGACCCGTCGCGCCACGACCTGTCGTCGGTGCGCTCGATGGTGATCGGCGGGGCCGCCGCGCCGCCCGCGATGATCCGGGGCTTTCACGAGCGCCACCGGCTCGAGGTGACGCACGCCTGGGGCATGACCGAGACGAACCCCCTCGGCACCGTGGCGCGCGTGCGGTCGCACCTCGAGGGCGTGAGCGACGACGATCGCCTGCGCGTGCGCGCGTCGCAGGGCTACGCCGCGGTCTTCGTCGAGACGCGCCACGTCGACGACGCGGGGCGCGTGCTGCCGTGGGACGGCGCGACGATGGGCGAGCTCGAGGTGCGCGGCCCCTGGGTGGCGAGCGGGTACCTCGGCGGAGAGGGCGCCGACAGGTTCACCGACGACGGGTGGTTCAAGACCGG
>JBDHVF010001175.1:0-2574 GCA_039809605.1 Polyangiales bacterium
TCTGCGATGCGAGCTTCCGTCGTCGTGGCTTCCGTCGCGGTCGTCTCGGGCACGGCGCGCTTGTACTGTAGGGACACGCCCTGGATGAGGTTCTCGCGGACCGCGTCCGCGATGGACATCAGCGCCGCGACGCCCGCTCCTCGCACGCGATGGACTTCGCGGACGAGGGCGCTCCCGTCGCCACGAGAGATGGACATCAGCCATGAGGCCGTCGCCCCGCCCACGTGAGGGGTGAGTCAGAAGGAGAGGTCGTCGTCGTCGTCGTCGAGGTCGATCTCGTACCCGACGGTCTCGCGGTAGCGTTCCACCGCGAGTCTCAGCGCCTCGGCGTGGGTGAGCACCGACTGCGCCATCCGCACGCGCGGTGGGGCCCACGGCGGCAGTCGCGGCTCACGCAGCGCGGGGCAGGCCGCTCGCAGCGTCGCGACGGCGATCTCCACCACGATCCCCAGCGCGTCCACCGCTGCCATCTCCGGCGCCTGGCCCAGGTCGTAGCGCGGACGCGGCCACTTCCACGGCCTCATCCCGGCGTCTCCTCGATCGCATGGCCGTCGGCGTCGATCACCCTCGCCGCGATCGCGCGGTCCACCGTCGAGCGACGACGACGGTGGGCCTGACGCAGGCACGTCGTCGCGAGCCGATCGAGTTCGCGGTGCGCGCCCTGCGCTGCCTCGTGCAGCAGCGTCACCGCCTCGTCGCCGAAGATCTCGCGGCGCCCGCCGACGCGCGCGAGCCGCGCCTCCAGGTACGCCGCGCTGTCCTGCACCGTGAGCGGGTCGATGCGCAGCCGGTGATGCACCCGCGACCACAGCGAGCGCAGGCGGCGCGTGGCGAGTCGGTCCTCCAGCTCCGGCAGGCCGATGAGGACCAGCGAGAGCAGCGGGCGCCGGTCCCACTCGTAGTTGAGCAGGATGTGCAGGTGCTCCAGCGTGTCGGGGTGGAGCATGTGCGCCTCGTCCAGCAGCAACACCGGGTGCACCCGATCGCGACCGAGCTCCTCGATGTGCGTGCTCACCGCGTAGAAGACCGCCGCGGCCGTCGCCGACGGGGTCAGCCCCAGCGCCACGCAGAGCTGGCGATAGAAGTCCCGCCGCCCGAGCGTGGCGTTGTGGCAGTAGGTGAGCCTGTAGCCCTGCGCCCCGATGCGATGGCGCAGCGCGCGCAGCACGCACGTCTTGCCCACGCCGGGCTCGCCCACGAGCACCACCGACTCGCGCTCGGCGAGACCCTCCTCGAGCGCCTCGACCACGCGCACCTTCGAGGGCGGCAGCCACAGCGCGTCGTCCTCGACATCCTTGTTGAAGGGCGCTTCGGTCAGGCCGAAGTGCCCCACCCACGCGGGCTTCATCGCGTCACCTCCAGCGCCATCGCGGCCTCGTCCTCGCTGTCGTCGACGAGGTCTTCACGCTCACGCTCGGCGCGCTCCATCAGCGCCCCCGCGGGGTCGAAGGGCACCGGACCTCGGAGCGTGGGCTCCACCTGCGTGCGCCGGGGCGGACGCTTGCGATGCGCGTTGGCCCGCGGGTCCACCGGGTGCAGCGGGTAGCGCCGCCCCTCGTGCTCGACCCATGGCGCCTCGGCGGGGTCGATGAGGCACCGCGCGACCATCACCAGCCGCCCCGCGAGGAAGCCCTGATCGAGCTCCCAGTCGCTCCCCGCGACGCTCACCGTGGTATCGCGCCGCACGCGCCGCCGCACCCGCGCGGTGAGCGCCTCGCGCAGCTTCGCCTCGTCGAGGGTGTCGTGGGGTCGTGCGCCCTCGCGCCAGACCACGCCCGGCGCGCGCCCGAGCAGGCCCGCGTGCGGGGCCGCGTGGTAGTGCTGCGAGAGGAAGGCCCCGAGCCTCGCGCTCACGTCGGCGAGCGTGGTGACCGCGCCGAGGTGATCGAGGTAGCCCTCGCGCAGCGTCCGCCAGAATCGCTCCATCTTGCCGCGGGCTTGCGGGTCGTAGGGCTTCGCGTGCAGGAGCGTGATGCCGAGGCGCGCGCAGGCCAGGCGCAACAGCTCGCCGCGGTAGGTCGATCCGTTGTCCAGGTAGATCGCGTCGGGAGGGCCGTGTCGGCGCATCGCGCGCACCAAGAGGCCCAGCATGTCGACCTCTCGCTCGGAGCCGTGCGCTTCGAGGGCCACGACGTAGCGCGAGGCGTCGTCGAGCATGCCGTGCACGCGCAGCGGCACGCGGCGGCCCTCGATCGTGAGCGTGGGCCCGTGGCAGACGTCGCCGTGCCAGAGCGCGCCGGGGCGCTCGGCCTCCCAGCGCAGCCGCGTGCGCACGCCGGCCCCATCGCGCAAGGGCACGCGATCGAGCCCGTGCTGCTTGTACAGGCGCCGCACGGTCTCCTCGGACACGGTGTCGGCCTCGAAGCGACCGTCGGCCACGAGGGTGCGCAGGATGAGCGCGGCGCTGGCGTCGGGGTGCTCGCGACGGATGTCCAGGAGCAGGTCGCGCTGCGCCGCCGTGAGCCCTCGCGCGCGGCCGGTGTCGCTGCGCGGCGTCGGACGCAGTGCCTCGAGGCCCCCTTCGCGGTAGGCGTAGAGCCAACGCTCCAAGGTGGAGCGACCGTAGGTGCGCGT
>JBDHVF010001176.1:0-2566 GCA_039809605.1 Polyangiales bacterium
AGGGGCGGGGGGTGAGGGTATGCAGGCTACTCCCGGGCACCCCCTCCCGCTTCCGCGGGAGGGGGACGGGGGGAGGGTCAGAGGTCGGGGATCTGCCAGTCGATCGGGGGCTTGCCGAAGGTGGCGAGCGCGTCGTTGACCTTCGAGAAGGGCTTGCTGCCGAGGAAGAGCTTGACCGAGAGCGGCGACGGGTGCGCGCCCTCGATCACCGCGTGGCGCTTGCCGTCGATGATCTTCTTCTTCTTCTTGGCGTAGTTGCCCCACAGCACGAACACCGCCGGGTCGGGGCGGTCGCTCAGGGCCTTGATGGTCGCGTCGGTGAAGGTCTCCCAGCCGCGGTCCTTGTGCGAGTTGGGCTCGTGCGCTCGCACGGTCAGCACCGCGTTGAGCATCATCACGCCCTGCTTCGCCCACGGAACGAGATACCCGTTGTTGGGGATCTTGCAGCCGAGGTCGGCCTTGAGCTCCTTGTACATGTTGGCGAGAGAGGGGGGGATCGCGACGCCGGGCTTGACCGAGAAGCTCAGCCCGTGGGCCTGGCCGTTGTCGTGGTAGGGGTCCTGCCCGAGGATCACCACGCGCACGTCTTCGTAGGGCGTGAACTCGTAGGCCGAGAAGACCTGCCCCTCGGGGGGAAAGACCTCGTGCTTCTTGCGCTCGTCGGCCACGAAGTCCTGGAGCTCACTCCAGTAGGGCTTGTCGAACTCGGCCCCGAGGGCCTTCATCCAGCCGTCGGGGAGCTTCGGTGCGTTCGCCATCGTGCGTTCCTCTCCTCGCGTGTGCGTTACTTCAGCGCCTCGCGGAGCTTCTCCGCGAGCGCCGCGCCCGCGGTGGGGTCGAGCCGCGTCGCGGGCCAGTCGATGCCGAGCCCGCGGTCTGAGTCGGGCTTGGGGATGATGTGAAAGTGCACGTGGAACACCGCCTGATGCGCGGGCGCGCCGTTGTTCTGCAGCACGTTGTAGTCGGCGCAGCCCGTGACGGCCTTCACCGCGCGGCACAGCCTCGGGAGCACGCGACCGATCGCCGCCGCCGATTCGTCGCTCAGCGCGTCGAGCGTGGGCGCCGCCTCTTTGGGGATCACCAGCGTGTGACCACGCGAGAGGGGCCCCACGTCGAGGAAGGCCAGCACCCGGTCGTCTTCGTAGACCTTGTGGCAGGGGATCTCGCCGCGAATGATCTTCGTGAAGATGGTCTCGCCCATGGCGGCGGAGGGTACACCCGCCCCCGCGCCGCGCGGGAGGTGCATTCGTCGCCGTTGACGTCGTGCTGTGGGCGGCGCGATGCTCCGCGCCTTCACGAGAGGCAGAGGGCCCATGTTGCAGCGAGACAAGAGCGGCGCGCTCAAGGCGATGATGTCGAAGAGCCCCGGCGGGGCGAAGCTCGCCGCGGGGCGCCTCGCGATGAGGGACCGCCGCGCGGCGCGGGCGGCGGAGCTCGAGCACAGCCTCGCGCAGTTCTCGGGCACGATCGAGACGATGTTCCTCGCGGCGGCGGCCGACGGCAGGGTGAGCCGCGGCGAGGTCGACCACATGGCCGACATCGTGTGCGACATCACCGACGGAGACCTCTCGCGCGACGACGTGGTCGAGATGATCCAGAACTTCGCCGAGGCCGTGGAGCGCGACGGCTACGAGGGGCGCCTCGACACGCTCGCCGCGGCCCTCGACGACGACACGCGCCGCAGCGCCTTCACCCTCGCCGTCGCCATCGCCATGGGCGACGGCCGCATCGACGACGGCGAGGAGGCGCTCTTCCACGACCTCGCGGAGACCTACGACATCCCCGACCACGAGGCCGAGGCGATCGTCGAAGACGTCGCCCGCACCCTCACGAGCTGACGGAGGCGCCCATGGACTCCACCTCCGACCGCGTCGTCACGGTGCTCACGCTCAACCTCTGGAACCGCGCGCCGCCGTGGGAGGAGCGCCTCGCGGTGATCCGCGCGGGCATCGAGGCGATGAACCCCGACGTGATCGCGCTTCAAGAGGTGGTGGACCTCCCCGAGGCGGGCTTCGATCAAGCTGCGCTCGTGGCCGAGGGCTTCGGCTACCGCATCGCGCAGGGGCGCGCGATCGAGGGAGACTTTCTGCTCGGCAACGCGGTGCTCTCTCGCTGGCCCATCGAGCAGAAGGTGATCGCGCCGCTGCCCGATGACGGCACGCGCGAGGGCCGCTGCGCCGTGCTCACGCGGCTCTCGACCCCGTGGGGGCTCCTGCCCTTCGTCACCACGCACCTCAACTGGAAGCTCCATCACGGGCACATCCGCTGCGCGCAGGTGCGCCACCTCGTCGAGCGCATCGGCTCGTTCGTCGACGAGAGCGACCTGCCGGTGATCCTCGCGGGCGACATGAACGCCGAGCCCGAGAGCGACGAGATCCGCTACCTGCGCGGGTACACGGGCCTCGGGGGCGCCTGCGTGCACTACAACGACTGCTGGGCCGCCGCGGGAGACGGCACCCAGGGCGCGACGTACGCGCAGCGCAACCCCTACGCGGCGCACTCGCGCGAGCCCGACCGGCGCCTCGACTACATCTTCGTCGCGGGCCCCGACGACCGCATTCGGGGC
>JBDHVF010001177.1:0-2565 GCA_039809605.1 Polyangiales bacterium
ATCGCACCCGCCCGTGACGCCCCCGCCCGCGCCCGCGTTGCGGGCGGCCGACCTGCTGCGCGCGAGCGCGTCGACGGTGACCCTCCCGATGGGCGCGCCCTCCGACGCGCCCGTGCACGCGGATCGGGCGGTGCTGTTCCCCGGCTCGACGGGCGACGCGCTCGACCGGGCGCGCGCCGCGTCGCAGGGCTACGTGCGCGAGGTGCTCGACGCGTCGACGCAGCGCGAGGCCCCCGGCGTGCGCGCGTACCTCTGGAACGTGCGGCGCCGCGTGTCCGAGGTCTGGCGGCCCGGCGTGGTGCGCGTGCCCAACCTCGCCGAGACGCTGCTCTCGGGCTTCATCGCGCCCGAGCGGGCCCTGCGCATCTTCGGCGAGCGCATGATGCGACGGCAGCGGCAGGTCCTGGCCGAGCCGCAGGGGCGCGTGGGCGGCGCGGTCGACGCGATCGAGGCCATCGGCGGCGTCGCGGGCAACGGACCGACGATGCGGCAGAACACGCTCGCCGACACCGGCGAGGAGTCGTGGCGGCGCAACGCCCGCACCACGCGCGCCGAGGTGCAGGTCGATCAAGACGAGCGGGGGCGCGTGCTCGACGTGCGGCTCGTGCGCTCGTCGGGCATGACCGCGTTCGACCGCGCCGCGCTCCAGGCCGTGCGCGAGGGCGTCGACGCGCAGGACCCCGTGGCCCTGCCCGGCGGGCGCTCGTCGCGGTGGAGCTTCACCGTGGTCGCGACGCGGAGGCTCTTCGCGCCCAGCATCGGCGGGTCGTTCGACGAGAGCCGCGGGTGGTTCCAGGTGCAGCTCCCGGGGCAGGTCTCGCTGCGCTCGCGCGTGCAGATGGAGTCGAGCGCGCCCCTCGAAGACGCGCGCCCGCGCGGCCCCGGTCAGCCGGGGTAGCGGCCCGAGATGTAGTCCTGAAGCATGCGGATCTCGTACTCCTGGTGGCGGCTCGCGCGGCGCACGAGGTCGCCGATCGAGATCATGCCCACCACGCGCCCGTCGGACATCACCGGCAGGTGGCGGCACCGGCGCTGCGTCATGATCGCCATGGCCTCGTTCACCGAGGTGTCTTGACCGACGCCCACCACCTCGCGGGTCATCACCTCGTCGACGCGCGTCACGAGGGGGTCGCGCCGGCGCAGCACCACGCGCACCATCAGGTCGCGCTCCGAGAACATCCCCCGCGGGTGACCGTCGTCGCACACCAGGATGGCCCCGACGTGCCGCCGGCACATCTCGTCGACGGCCTCGAGCACGGTCGCGCCGGGCTTGACGCTGTACACCGTCGCGCCCTTCTCCGTCAGGATCTGACCTACCGTTTCCATGGCACCGCCCTCCGTGTGGAGCTCCGCTCACCTGTTCCTAACGCCACGCGGCGCGATGTCAGGGGCGTCGAGCGCAAGTTCGCGCGAGGGCGCGACGCGTGAACTTTCCCTGCTCTCTCAGCCGGGCACGAAGCACGCGAGGTCGATCGGACCGGCGGTTCCCAGAGCGTGCCCGAGGTGTTGCACCGGCTCCAGAGCGCCGCGCCGTCGGTGCCGCGGTACACGCGCAAGAGGAGCTCGTCGTTGTAGACGACCTCCGCGCGCCCGTCGCCCTCGAAGTCGAACACGCTCGACCCGGTGACGCGCGACGAGGTGTCTTGTGAAGCCGCGCTCCAGAGCACGGCGCCGCTGCGCCCGTCGAGCACGAGGTAGTTGCACCCGCCCGCGGTCGCCACGTCGGCGCGCCCGTCGCCGTTGAAGTCCGCGATCGTGGGAGGCCCGCCGCCGCTCGGCCCCATGGTCGCCGGCAGGCGGTTGACCTCGACGGGCCCCCAGAGCGTCGCGCCGGCGGCGCCGCGCAGCGCGACGACCGAGTGGGTCGTGGGCTGCACCACGGCCACGTCGGGCGCGCCGTCGCCGTCGAGGTCGGCGATGGCGGGGGAGCCGTTGGGGATGTCCGCGCGGCGCCAGAGGGCGGTGCCGTCGACGCGCGTCGCGGCGTTGCCCTGCACGATCTCGAGGCGCCCGTCGCCGCGGAGGATCATCGCGTGCCCCGCGGCGCGGGTCATGGCGTTGCTCGGCGAGCAGGCGACGAGCTCGGGGCCCGGCGAGCTCGGGTCGATGTCGGCGATGGCGACCGAGGCGCCGGGCGTGGTGCGGTACTCGGGGGCCTCGACGGGCCAGAGCCGGCGGCCCGTGGCGCCCGACACCGCGCGCAGCACGCCCTCGCTCCAGTAGTTGCCGCCCGCGAAGGTCGAGAACACCACGTCGGGCACGTCGTCGCGGTCGATGCGGCCGTCGCGGTTGTCGTCGCTGAGGCTCGCGACCACGGGCTGCATCATCACCTGGTCGTGCGTGGGGAGCACCCCGGCGTCGCCGCTCCAGGCCCACTTGAGCGTGGGGTTGAAGCGGCCCACGGGCGGGCGGTACTCGCACGCCTCGACGCTCGCCGGCCGCGCGAGGCACCGCAGCAGCGTCGGCTCGCAGTACTGCCCGTCGGGGCACCGCGCGAGGTCGGAGCACGCCGCCCCCGGCGTCGTGCACGCGCCGAGGTAGCAGACCTGCCCGGCGCCGCAGCAC
>JBDHVF010001178.1:0-2564 GCA_039809605.1 Polyangiales bacterium
GAGCTTCACGCGCGCGGGGGGCGGCGGCAGCGGTGCCCGCGCCTCGGCCTCCACGGACGCGACGTCGCGCAGGCCGCCCCGCGCCCTCTCCACCAGCGAGGGCGTGGGCGCGGGCGCGGGCGCGACGCGCGTCCCGTCGCGGAGGCGTTCCAGCGCGCCGCGCGCGTCGAGCGACCCGTGCTCCATCTCTGCGAGGACCGCGTCCGCCGCCCGCGTCTCGGTAGCCAGCGCGCGGAACCGTTCCATGGCCGTCCCGAAGTCGACGGCGCCCTGCTCGAGCGCCTCGATCACGTGCCGCGCCTCGGCGTGTGCGTCGTTCAGCATCGTCCGTGACCTCCCCGCTCTACTCCGTGTCTCCGAGGGCCGCGCGCATGCGTCGCAGCAGGTCGCCCGCGCCGTCCGCGGCGTGGGCGGGCGCGGGGTCTGCGCCCGCCTTCGACGCGCCCTCGCCGGACGCCACGAGCGCTTCGCCGTCCGAGGGATCGAGCATGCGGCACAGCGCGGCGGCCTGCATCTGGATCGTGGGATGGCTGTAGAGCATCGCGGTGCTGACGCTGACCGCGAAGCGCGCCTGGATGCGCGCCCGCAGCTCGGTGGCCAGCAGGGAGTCGAAGCCCAGCTCGACCAGGGGCCGGCCGGTGGCGATCTCCGCCGGCTCGCGCTCGAGGAGGCGCCCCACCTCCTCGCGCAGGACGCGCGCGATCGCCCGCTCCATGTCGCGCGCGTTCGCGAAGCGCTCGCGCTCGATCTCGACCCCCGACGCGGGCGCCGGCGCGTCGGGCGTCGCTCGCGGCGCGCTCGGCGCGAAGAGGCACGCGGCGGCGTCGCGGCTCAGACGGACCACCGGCAGGCCGCGCCTCTCGCGCTGGTCTGCCACCGCGTTCGCGAAGAGCGCCGCCGCCGGATCGTCCGACGCGGAGGCCACCAGGACGAAGCTCGTCGACGGCGGCGCGCTCCGATGCAGGGCCCACAGATGCTCGGCGAACGCGGCGACCGCGCCCGCCGCGTGGCCCGCCTGCGGCAGCACGCAGAACACGGTCTGCAACTGCGCGACCTCCGCCGCGGAGAGGGCGCCGACCGGGTCGTGGCCCGACACCAGCCGAGGCCGGCGGGGCGAGGTGCGTCCGAGCTGCGCGCAGAGCTCGGCGCCGCGCGCGTCACCCTCGGCGGCCACGATGCAGGCGGCCGCGGTGCTCCACGGAGGCCGCGGCGCGTCGGGCGCATCGGGCTGCGGCTCGAGCCAGTAGCGCCTTCGCTGAAACGGGTACGTGGGCAGCGGCACGCGGCGCGCGCCGAGCGGCGCGAAGACCGCCGGCCAGTGCACGGGCACGCCGCGGACGTGCAGGCCGGCGAGCGCATGGGACACGGCGGCCTGATCCGCGCGTGCCCCCCGCAGCGACGAGAGCCACACGGCCTCGTCCGCCGCGACGCGCGGGTCTCCCATTCTGCTCAGCGCAGCTTGCGGGCCGAGCTCGAGGAAGACGTTGGCCCCCTGGGCATACGCGGCGCGGAGGCCATCGGCGAGCGCATCGCCGTCCGCGATGCGGCCGACTGCCAGCCGGCAGCCGTCCTCCAGCCCGCACTCCCCCGCGAAGCACGCCGCGGCGAGCTCGCCGACGCCGTGGCCGACGAGCGCCTGCGGCCGCAGCCCGAAGCTCTCCCACAGCCAGGCCAGCGCCAGCTCCAGCGCGAAGGGCAACGCCTGCGTGTAGACGGTCTGGTCGAGCAGCGCGGCCTCGGGCGTTCCGCGCTCGGCGAACATGACCTCGCGGAGGTCGCGCCCCAGGTGAGGCTCGAAGCACGCCGCGATCCGGTCGAGGTGCGCGCGAAAGACGGGCTGCGAGGCGTAGAGGTCGCGGCCCACGCCCGGCACATGGCTGCCCTGGCCGGTGAAGAGGAAGGCCAGCCGAGCCGGCGCGGCGTCGCCCGTGGCGCCGGCCTCGACGTGCGGGTCGTGCGAGCCCGCGGCGAGCGCCCGCAGCGCGGTCAGCAGCGCCTCGCGGCCGTCGCAGACGGCGACCGCGCGCCGCTCGAACTGGCCGCGCGTGGTGGCCAGCGAGAACGCCACGTCGCGCAGCGGCAGCGCGGGGTTCATCGCGAGGTGATCGGCGAGGCGCCGGGCCTGCGCGCGCAGCGCCGCCTCGCTCTGCGCCGAGAGCAGGAACGGCAACGCGCCGGACGGCTCCGCGGCGCGGGCCTTGGAGGTCGCGGGCTCGGGCGCCTCGGCGAGTACGACGTGGGCGTTGGTGCCGCTGAAGCCGAAGGCGCTGACGCCCGCGACGCGCGCGCGCCCGTCGCGCCGGGGCCACGGCACCGCCTCGGCCGCGACGCGCACCGGCAGCGAGGCCCACGCGATGTGGGGGTTGGGCCGTGTGAGGTGCAGGTTGCCCGGGATCACCCCGCGCTCGAGGCACAGCACGGCCTTGATGAGCCCGGCGACGCCCGCCGCGGCCTCGGTGTGACCGAGGTTGGTCTTCACCGCGCCGAGCACGACGGGCGCGTCGGGCGCGCGGCCCTCGCCGAGCGCCGCGCCCAGCGCCTGCACCTCGATCGGGTCGCCGAGC
>JBDHVF010001179.1:0-2557 GCA_039809605.1 Polyangiales bacterium
CTCGCTCCGCGGGGGCGGGGCGCGCGGCAGCGAGGGTGGGGGCTCCGCGAAAGCGGCCAGATTGACCTGCGGTTGGTATGAACCCGCTGTCTCGTGAGGGAGGCGCCTCGGGCTCGCGGAGCGCGGCTCACCCGGCGCGGCAACATGCTGCCGGTGGTGATCGCGGTCAGCTCGTGGGCGTCGCAGGCGTCGCGGGCGTCGCGGGCGTCGCGGGCGTCGCGGGCGCACGGCGGCGCGACGTGCGGCGGTCGGACGACGCGGCGGTCTGGTGTAGCAGCCCGAGCACCTTCGCGCGGCGCTCGGCGGTGATGCCCTTCACCAGATCGAGGTTGCTCTCGACGGCGCGCACGATGCGTATCCACGCGAGGCGCGCGTCGTGGAGGGCGGGCGCCTCGGCGTTGTCATCCGTCGGCGCGGCGAGCTGATGCTCCAGCGCGGCCTTCTTCGCGGCGATGGGCGCGAGCGCCTCACCGGCCTTCACCCACGCCTGCACCTCGTCGTCGAGCGTGCGCCCCTCCACCGTGGAGATGCCCTTGAGCGTCACGCGCACGGACTTGTCGAGGGCGGTCTTCACCGTCGTCGCGTGGCCGGCCTCGTCGGCCCAGGCCGCGTTCACGTGCACCAGCCCGCGCGGCTGGAGCTGAGCGCGCAGCGCGCGCAGCGCGTCGGCCGTGTCGTCGTGCTCGGCCAGCTCGATCAGCGCCTCGAAGAGCTGCCACGTCCCGCGGTACTTCCGGTCGTGGTGGTCGTCGAGCGCGCCGCCCTCCGTGCGGAGCTTCGCGATCTGCGCCTCCAGCGGCGCCGTGTCGTTGCCGCCCAGCGCGTCGCCGAGCGCGTCATGGACCTCCTGCACGTCGGGCATCAGCGCCGCGGTCCTCGGGTCGGCCTCCAGCTCCGCCCGAACCTCGGGGTCGCGGAGCCACTGCCCCGAGATCGTGCGCATCGCCGTCGCCGCCAGTCGCATGTAGTTGCTCATCCACTCTCTCTCCCGGTCGGCCAATGGGGCATCGACCTCGCAAAGAGCAGATGTGCCCACGAGAGGTTTTTTCTGGCAGCGACTCCAAAAAATCCGACACGAGCGGGGCGGGAGGCACGGGACAGAGTGGCGGCGCCCCCCCTTCGGAGGGGTTGGAGCCACTCGGAGCGTGGCGGCGCCCCCCTCGCGAGGGGCGATGAAGTACTCGCGGAGTGCTCCGAGGGGCCGTCGGAGGGGGTGCGAAGTGCTCCGGGTGTGGCCGCGGGGCCCTTGCGAGCGGAGGGGCGGTGCTCGGAGCATGTGTGACTCGGTGCAGCCGCCGCTCGAAGTTCGATCGTGACGCTCGCGTGGGTCGCGCGCTGCGTCGCCCGCTGCCCGCTCGCCCCGTTTGTCTCGCGCTGGTCAGCGACGCCCGCACCCTGCTATACGCAGCGGCGCCATGAACCGCACCGTCAACGTCGTCGTCGTCGGCGCCACCGGCGCCGTCGGACAGGAAATGCTCCGCGTGCTCGAAGACCGCGCCTTCCCCGTGGGGAGGCTACGCGCGGTCGCGTCGGCGAGGTCCGCGGGGGGCACCGTGCGCTTCCGCGGTCACGACGTGACGCTCGAGGCCCCCTCGCCCGAGGTCTTCGAGGGCAGCGAGCTGGCGCTCTTCTCCGCGGGCGCGTCGGTGTCGCGCGAGTGGGCCCCCGTCGCCGCCGAGAAGGGCTGCCTCGTCGTCGACAACTCGAGCGCGTGGCGCATGGACGACGCCGTGCCCCTCGTGGTGCCCGAGGTGAACCCGCAGCGCATCGCCGACCCGCCGAGGGGCATCATCGCCAACCCCAACTGCTCGACGATCCAGATGCTCGTCGCGCTCAAGCCCTTGCACGACGCCGCGGGCCTCGAGCACGTGGTCGTCTCGACCTACCAGGCCGTGTCGGGCAAGGGGGCGCGCGCCGTCGACGAGTTCGACCAGCAGACCCGCGCCGTGCACGAGGGCCGCGAGCCGCCCGTGTCGGTGCTGCCTGGCGTGCTCGCGGGCAACCTCCTCTCCGACTGGAAGCACGCCCCCAGCGGCTACTCCGAGGAGGAGCTCAAGATGATCGAAGAGAGCCGCAAGATCCTCGAGCTGCCGTCGCTGCACGTGTCGCCCACCTGCGTGCGCGTGCCCGTGCGCAACGCCCACTCCGAGTCGGTGTGGGCGCGCTTCTCGCGGCCCATCACGCGCGAAGAGGCCCTCACGGTGCTCGCCCGCGCCGAGGGCCTGGTGCTCGACGACGCCGTGGGCCCCGCGAAGCACCCGCAGCCGCGCCACGTGTCGGGCGAAGACCCCGTGCACGTGGGCCGCGTGCGTCAAGACCCGGGCGACCCGCGGGCGCTCTCGCTCTGGGTCGTGGGCGACAACCTCCGCAAGGGCGCGGCCCTCAACGCCGTGCAGATCGCCGAGCGGGCCTTCGGCGTCGAGCGCTGACACAACGTTCGCGAGCGCCCACGCGGCGCTGACAAAGTGGCACGCGCGGCCATCTCGCAGCGCGCGGGCATTCACGGGAAAACGTCGGCGACGGCGCGCGGGTACGAGGGTTGCTGTTGGGATCGGTG
>JBDHVF010001180.1:0-2553 GCA_039809605.1 Polyangiales bacterium
AGGGCCGCCGGCGCGAAGGCGCCCGCCACCACGAGCGCCAGCGCGATGCCGAGGGCGTACACCGCGAGCGTGAGGGCGCCGCGCAGGGGCGACGCGCCGGCCTGCGCCGTCCACGTGAGCACCGCGCCGAGCACGGGGCCCACGCAGGGCGTCCACCCCACGCCGAAGGCCGCGCCGAAGAGCATCGCGCCGAGGAGCCCGTCGGCCCGCACGCGGTCGAGGCCCGGGCGCACGTCGCGGTCGAGCCACGGCGGGGTGATGACCCGAAGCTGTTTCAGCCCGAGCACGACGATGAGCGCGGCGCCCGCGAGGGCGAGCGTGCCGCGGTGCGCCGAGAGCGCGCGGCCCGCGGCGGAGGCGGCCATCCCGAGGAGCACGAAGGGCACCGAGAGGCCGAGCGCGAAGGCGGCGGCGCGCATCACGAGGCGCGCGCGCGGCGGGTCGCGCGACAGCGAGCCGACGGAGCCGCCCGCGAGGGTGGCGAGGTAGATGGGCACCATCGGGAGCACGCACGGCGACGCGAAGCTCAAGACGCCGGCGCCGAAGACGGCGGGGAGGGAGGGCTCCATACGCGGGGTGAGAGCCACGGGGCGCGCGGAGCGGTTCGCGAACCCTTCGGCCGCCGCCGCTGGCTCCAAGACATCGAAGTCGCCGTCAGGCGCAGAAAGGACCGACCGACACCATGTGGAACCTCTTCAACGCCCGCCCCGCCGTCGATCACCGCGCCCTCGTCCGCGAGGGGGCCACGCTCGTGGACGTTCGCACGCGCGAGGAGTTCGCCTCGGGCCACGTCGCCGGCGCGCGCAACATCCCCTTGCAGGAGCTCGAGGCGCGCCTCGGGGAGCTGCCGCAGGGCCGCAAGGTCGTGCTCTACTGCCGCAGCGGCGCGCGCAGCGCCAACGCCGCGGGGCTGCTCCAGCGGCGAGGCTACGAGGTGGTTGACATCGGCCCGATGAGCGCCTGGTGACCGCCGCGGCGGCGCGCGCACGTCGAGGCCCTCGCGTGCGCGCGCCCCGCTACGCTACGTGCGCTTCGTGATGCGCTCGAGGCCGCGGAGGTACGGGCGCAGCGCCTCGGGCACGCGCACCGAGCCGTCGGCCTGCTGGTACTGCTCCATGATCGCCACGAGCGTGCGCCCCACCGCGAGCCCCGAGCCGTTGAGCGTGTGGAGGAACCGCGGCTTCGCCTTCGCGTCGCCCGCGGGCCGGTACTTGAGCCCCGCCCTGCGCGCCTGAAAATCACCGAAGTTCGAGCAGCTCGAGATCTCGCGGTACGCGCCCTGGCCCGGCAGCCACACCTCGAGGTCGTAGGTCTTCTTCGCGCCGAAGCCCATGTCGCCCGCGCAGAGCAGCACCTTGCGGTAGTGCAGCCCGAGCCTCTGGAGCACCGCCTCGGCCGACGCGGTGAGCGCCTCGTGGGCCTTCTCCGAGTCCTCGGGGCGCTCGAGGCGCACGACCTCGACCTTGTCGAACTGGTGCTGGCGAATGAGCCCGCGCGTGTCACGCCCGTAGGTGCCCGCCTCGGCGCGGAAGCACGGCGTGAAGGCCGTGTACTTGCGCGGCAGCGTGGCCTCGTCGAGCAGCTCGCCCGCGTGGAGGTTGGTCACGGGCACCTCCGCCGTCGGGATGAGGTAGAGGTCGTACGCGCGCTCGCCCGTCGCCGCGATCTTGAAGAGGTCGCCCTCGAACTTGGGGAGCTGCCCCGTGCCGCGCAGGGCGGTGTCCTTCACCATGAACGGGGGGTACACCTCGGTGTAGCCGTGCTCGAGGGTGTGCAGGTCGAGCATGAAGGTCACGAGCGCGCGCTCGAGCGCCGCGCCCGCGCCCCAGAGCACGGTGAAGCGCGCGCCCGAGAGGTTCGACGCGCGCGCGAAGTCGAGGATGCCCAGCGCCTCGCCGAGGTCGTGGTGGTCGCGCGGCTGAAAGTCGAACGCGGGCTTCTCTCCCCACGCGCTCACCACCACGTTGTCGTGCTCGTCGCGGCCCTCGGGCACCGAGGGGTCGGGCACGTTGGGCACGTTGAGGAGGATCTGCTCGATCTCGGCCTCGGCCTGCTTCTGCCGGGCTTCGAAGTCCTTGGCCTCGTCGCCGAGGGCGCGGGCCTTGTCGCGCGCGGCGGCCTGCTCGGGCGACCCCTTGGGGAGCTTCGCGATCGAGGCGCTCGCCTCGTTGAGCGCGCGCTTGCGCGCCTCGCCCTCGATGATCGCCTCGCGGCGCGCGCGCGCGAGCTCCACGATGCGGTCGAAGCCGAGGGCCTTCGTGTCGGCGTGGCGCTTCGCGAGCGCGGCGCCCACGGCTTCGAGGTTGTCGACGACGTAACGGAGTTCCAGCATGGCGGGGGCGGTACACTAGTCCCCCGCGGACCGTAACGCACCCGGTTTTTCGCGCGCCTCGGGGCGCGGTGATACCTTCGCGCCCGCTCCACCGTGCGCCCCTGGGGAACCGTCACCGCCCTCTGCCTCCTCGCGCTCCTGCCCGCTTGCAAGCCGGGCTCGCGCACGCCGCCGCGGCGCGGCTCGGTGCTGCGCCTCGCGGGCATCCGCCGCGACGCGGG
>JBDHVF010001181.1:0-2551 GCA_039809605.1 Polyangiales bacterium
GTCGGCGACGCCCTCTTCGAAGCCGTCGTCGTAGTCGACGCCCTCGATCTCCTCCAGGCCCGCGGTGTCGAGCTCGACCTCGGCTTCGAAGTCGCTCTCGACCTCGGGGCCGTCGCCCGACGGGTGCGCGCCGCCGCCCTGCTCGGCGAAGAACGACTCGGCGGCCTGGTGGCCCGGCGCGATCTCGCGCAGCCGCGCGAAGTGGGGCGCGGCGGCGGCCGGGTCGTTGCGCATGCGCCAGTGCGTCATGCCCGCCTGCACGAGCAGCCCCACGTCGCGCGCGTTCTCGGGCGTCGCGCGGAGCTGCGCCTCGTAGAAGGCCGCGAGGTCGTCCCACCGCTCGCGGTCGGTGAGGATCGCGACCATGAAGCGCGTCGCCTCGGCGTTCGAGGGGTCGATCGTGAGCACCTTGCGGTAGATCCGCTCGGCCGAGGCGATGTCGCCGCGACGCGCCGCGTGAGTGCGCGCCGCGCGGAAGAGCAGGTTGACCTTCGCGGCCGCGTCGGTGACGGCGTCGGCGCTGCGTTCGAGGTGGGCGGCGAGGTCGTCCCAGCGGTTGCCGCGGCGGCGCAGCACGCGCTCGTAGAGCTGGATCGCGCGGAGGTTGCCGGGGTCGACGCCCAGGGCCGACTCGAAGAGCTGGTCGGCCTCGCGGTCGCGGCCCTTGCCCTTGTACTGAAGAAGAATGCCCGCGGCGCTCGCGAGGTGCGACGCGATGAGCGCCGGGTCGGTGGTGTCGTTCTCCGCGTGGCGCTTGAAGGCCGCGACGATCTCCTTCCAGCGGGACTTCTTCGACAGCAGCCGCTCGCGCGCCTCGGAGACCTCGGCGTCGGGGCCGAGCGCGAGGAGGGCCTCGGTGGCCGCGAGGGCGGCCTTGTCGTCGAGGAGTTCTTCTTCGAGCACGCGCGCGCGCTCCCGCAAGAGCGGCACCTTGGCGTCGCGGTCGGGCGCGATGACCTCCTCGACGTCGAGCAGGCGCTGCACGGCCTCGGCCTCGCCGCGCTCGGCCAGCGCCCGGCGCGCGTCGGCGAGAATCTGCGGGAGCTCGGGGCCCAGCGCGGCCAGCTCGCCGCTGATCGCGCGCTCCTCGAGGGTGATCCATGCCTTCTCGTTCTCCGGGTCGTCGAGCAGAGAGCCGAGCAGCTTGCGGACCTTGTCTGCGCTCATCGCCTTGCGTACTCCGATGCACCTTGCGGGGCTGATGGGGGGCGCCCCCAGAGGGCTCGCTCCACGCATCCAGCGAGCCCCCTCGGAGACGCCTTCGTCTCGCCGAAAACGCTGCTCTCACAGCGGAAACGGCCGACGTTGGGAGCGCACGCTAACGCAGCGTGCGCGCGTACGGCAAGCGGCAAAAACGGTCCACTTTCGTGCGCCGAATTCTTCGCACGGAGGCGGCGGAGACCACGCCGCGGGCGAGGCGCTCGGAGGGCGTCCGTCGCTTTCTTGACCGCCCGTCGCGGTTGCTGTTACCGGAAGCGCCACGCGGGCGCCCGACGAGGGACCCGAGACGCACCGGCCGCGGTGCCGCGGCCACGCCCCGGCGCCCGACGGACGTGATTTCAACGGTGTTTCTGCGCTGGTACGCGCCCTGCGATGCCAGCGCCGCGAGGGCCTCGGAGGCGACGGCGCCGGGGCGAACGGAAGGATGAGGGTGATCTCCATGGCGCGTGTCGGAGTGCTGCTCGGCGGAATCTCGGCGGAGCGTGACGTCTCGCTTCGGTCGGGCGAGGCGATCGTCCAGGCCCTTCGGAGCCGCGGCCACGACGCGATCCCCATCGCGGTCGACCGCGACATCGACCTCGTGCTGCGCCGCACGCCCATCGACGTGGCGTTCCTCGCGCTGCACGGCCGCTACGGCGAGGACGGGTGCATCCAGGGCCTGCTCGAGTGGCTCGGCATCCCGTACACGGGCTCGGGGGTGATGGCGAGCGCGCTCGCGATGGACAAGCTCAAGGCCAAGGAGCTCTTCCGCCTGCACAACGTGCCCACGCCGCCCTACTACGACGTGGCGGGCAACCTCTCGAACGCCGACCTCGAGGAGCGCCACGGGTCCTTCGGCTTCCCGGTGATGGTCAAGCCTCGGCGCGAGGGCAGCTCGATCGGCGTGGCGCGCGCGAGCGACATGGGCGAGCTGCGCGCGGCCATCGACGCCGCCCTGCGCCACGACGACGGCGTGCTCGTCGAGCGCTTCGTCAAGGGCAAGGAGGTGCACGTGGGCATCCTCGACGGCCGCGTGCTCGGCGCCGTCGAGATCGTGCCGCGCCGCCCCTTCTTCGACTACCAGGCCAAGACGCAGAAGGGCATGTGCGAGTACTACTTCCCCGCGCGCCTCGCCCCCACGCGCTACCAGGGCGTGCTGCGCCTCGCCGAGCGCGCCCACCACGCCCTCGGGTGCACCGGCGCGACGCGCGTGAACCTCCTCGTGACCGAGGGCGAGAACGAGTACGTGCTCGAGGTGAACACGCTGCCCGGCATGACGCCCACCTCGCTCCTGCCGAAGATCGCCGCGGGCGCGGGCATCGACTTCGCCACGCTCTGCGACGAGATCCTC
>JBDHVF010001182.1:0-2551 GCA_039809605.1 Polyangiales bacterium
GCGGCAGCAGGAGGCCCCTGACCTGATGTTCCGCTACGACGAGCGGAGGCAGAAGCGGGCGGAGGCGCGGGCGAAGGCCACACCGTCACGGCGCCCTCGTCGGCCGAGACGCGCACGCTCCCGTCGTCGCCGACGGCCACGAGCGCGCGGCCCGACGCCACGATCACGCGCCCCGCGGGCGTGTCGACGCGCGCGGGCTCTCGCGCGGTCAGCGGCGCGGTGACGACCGCCAGGCCGCGCGTGAGCACGAGCGAGGCGCCCTCGTAGCCCGGCGCCTCGGCGCTCGCGCTCGCCCCGAGCTCGACGCGCGCCCCGCCCGCGAACACGAACGCCACGGAGCTCTCGGGCCCGGTGCTCACCTGATCGCCCGGCAGAACCCCGCGCCCCTCGCTCGCCGACGACACGCCCGCGTCGCCGTCGCGCCCCCCTTCGCCGACGCGCAACGTCACGTCGACGGTGACGCCGCCGCGCACGTCCGCGAGCGTGGCCCACGGCGCCGCGCCGCCCCGCGGCGCATCCGTCACGTCGACGACATCCCTCGCGACCATCACGTCGCGCGCCGCGCGCCCCGCGTCGAGGTCGGGCCTGTAGCGCTCGCGGCACGCGCACGCGATCACGACGGCCGCGAGGGCGCGGGAGGCGGGCGGGGACGGGGCCCTCATTCCTCGCGCGGCGGCGGCGGGCGGTGCGAGACCGAGTGCGAGGGCGCGGCCGAGCGGCGCGGCGACGGCACGTCGAGCGGGAGCGTGTCGCGCGAGCCCGGCTCGCGCAGCTCCTCGAACGAAGCGGGCGCCTCGGAGTGGTACTCCTCGAGGAAGAGGTGCGCCGTGAGGTCCTCGGCGGCCAGGGCCTCGCGCGCCTCGCCGAGCTGCGTCGAGGTCTCGCGCAGCCGCCCCGCGAGCGCCGTGATGATGTTCCACAGGAGCTTCACCCCCGTGTCCTTCGACTCGCGGAGGATGCGGAACAGGTCGGCGCGGGTGAACTCCAGCAGCCGCGCGTCCTCCTCGACGACCACCGTGGCCGACCGGGGCACGCGCTCGACCATGGCCATCTCGCCGAAGTGCTCGCCGGCGCCGAGGCGCGCGATCTCGACGTCGCCCTTCCTCACCGCGCAGCGCCCCGAGAGGATCACGAACATCGAGTCGCCCGCGCGCCCCTCGGCCACCACGCACTCGCCCGCGGCGCGCTCGCGCACCTCGGCCAGCGCCTGCACGTACATGAGCTCCCGCGGCTCGAGGTTGCGAAAGAACGGCACGGCGCCGAGCGTCGTGTACGCGTGCGCCAGGTCTTGCACGATGGAGCTCATCGCGCTCTCGTCGGGCAGCGTCACCACGATGGCCGTGACGTTGTCGGCGCCGCCGCGCTCGTTCGCGTAGGCCACCATGCGCGTGGCGGCCTCCTCCTCGTCGCCCTGCGCGAGCGCCGCGAGGTCTGACTCGCGGTCGAGGTAGCGGTGCAGCCCGTCGGAGCACAGCACGAAGCGGTCGCCCGGCGCCGCGAGCACCTGGAACGTGTCGACCTCGACGGTCTCGAACACCCCCACCGCGCGCGTCACGGCGTTCTTGTTCGGGATCTTCTCGAGCACCTCGGGCCGCAGCCGCCCGCGGCGCTTGAGCTCGTTGATCACCGAGTGGTCCTCGGTGAGCTGCCGCACCTCGCTGCCGCGCACGAGGTAGAGCCGCGAGTCGCCCACGTGCGCGATGAACGCCCGCCGCCCCACCAGCAAGAGGGCCGTGAGCGTCGTGCCCATGCCCCGGCGCTCGGGCGCGATCTGCGCCGCGGCGTAGACCTCCGCGTTGGCCGCGTTCACCGCCGCGCCCAGGAGGTTCTTGATGTCCTCGGGCCGCACGCTCCCGTCGCCGTGCGAGAAGTCGTCGATGAAGTCGGTGTCGCGCCGCACCGCCGCCGAGAGCGCCTGCACCGCGAGGCTCGAGGCCACCTCGCCGGCCGCGTGGCCCCCCATGCCGTCGGCCACCGCGTAGAGGCCCACCACGGGGTCGCAGAGGTAGCTGTCCTCGTTGTGTTCACGCGTGCGCCCCACGTCCGTGCGCGCGTGCATGCGATGCGACGTCATCCCCATGGGCGGTATCACGCCCGAAGAAAGCCCGTCAACGCAGCAGCCGCGCGCTGGCGCACCCCCGCGTCGGGGTCGGCGCCGGCGCGGCGCAACGCGTGCTCCATCAGCGCGCGGTCGACGTCGACGCCCACGCGCTCCAGGGGCTTCGCCAGCTCGGAGAGGGCGGCACCGCGCGCCGCGCCCGGCCCGGCGCCCACCACCGCGGCCAGCTCGTCGAGCGCCCCCATCGCGCCGAGCGCGCGCACCGCCGCGAGCGTCGCGCCCGACTCCCGGTGCTTGAGGGGGGTGCGCGCCACGCATGAGAGCGCCGGCGCCGCGGCCTCTCGCCAGCGCCGTTGCAGAAAGGCCAGCACGCGCTGGCGGCGCTCGTCCGAGGGCGCGCGCAGGAGGGTCACCAGCGGCGCGATGAGCCGGTCGCGCGCCCCGTCGGCGATGGGAGGGAGCAGCCCCGCGAGGAACTCCCCTTCGTCGCCG
>JBDHVF010001183.1:0-2546 GCA_039809605.1 Polyangiales bacterium
GCCCGCGGGGGGGCAGGGCGCGCGCGCCGTGGCGGCGTCGGGCACGCACCCGGCGCAGGCGCCCTCGAAGGTCGCGGTCGAGGCCGCGCACGCGCGCTTCACGGAGCTCCTCGCGCGCGACCTCGTGCCGGCGTTTCAAGACGTGGCCGACACGCGCATGGAGGTCACCGAAGACGCGCTGCTCCAGATCCTTCGCTTCTACCTCTCGTCGGGGCGCGTGGCGGCGCTCTACCGCGAGCTCCGCCCGCTCGAGGCGGGGCTGCGCGGCAACGTGGTGCTCGACGGGATGATCGAGTCGGTGCCGCTCGGCGAGGTGTTCCAGCTCCTGGCGTTCCAGTCGCAGACGGGGCTGCTGGTGGTCGACCGCGGCGCCGACGGGGGCGCGTCGGTCACCTTCGCGCTGCGCAACGGGCGCATCGACCTCGCGGTGGGGCGCGGCCTGGGCGCCGAGTTCCGCCTGGGGCGCTACCTCGTCGAGACGGGCGCGGTCTCGCACGCCCACGTCGACGCGGTGGTCGAGTCGCTCGCGGGCCAGCGCGTGCTCGTCGGCCAGGCGCTCGTCACGGGCGGCTTCGTGCGCGAGACCGACCTCGAGCGCGCGCTCGAGCGGCAGACCTGCGAGATGCTCTACGAGGTCGTGCGCTGGTCGTCGGGGCGCTTCCGCTTCGAAGCGGGCTCGGCGCTCCCCGAGGCGCAGCTCGCGCGGCTGGGCCTGCCGAGCGAGGGCCACGTGCTCGAGGGCTACCGACGCCTCGACGAGTGGCGCATGATCCGCGAGTACCTCCCGTCGGAGCGCACCGTGCTCGCGCGCGACGAGTCGGTGGTGTCGGCGCTGCCCGAGCAGGCGCTGCCGCGCGACGAGCGCCGCGTGCTCGACGCGGTCGACGGCTCGCTGTCGGTGCGCGACGTGGTCGACGTCGTGTGCATGAACTCGTTCGACGCGTGCAAGATCCTCTACCGATTGTTGCAAGCGAGGCTCGTCGCGCCCGTGGCCGCGTAGCGCGAAGGGGTCTTGACGCCGCCCGCGGTCTTCCGTAGGGTTCGCGCCCCTTCCGTCGGCCTCGCGGGATCTCACCCGCGGCCGGGACAACCTGGAGGAATTCTATGTACGCCGTCATTCAGACGGGTGGAAAGCAGTACCGCGTGGCCCCGGGCGATCGACTTCGCGTTGAGAAGCTGCCGGGCGAGCGTGGCGCCACCGTCACCTTCGACAACGTGCTGATGGTGGGCGGCGAAGGCGCCGCGCGCGTCGGCACCCCGGTGCTCGCGGGCGTGAAGGTCACCGCGCAGATCACCGCGCAGGACCGCGCCAAGAAGATCATCGTCTTCAAGTTCAAGCGCCGGAAGAACTACCGCCGCAAGCACGGCCACCGGCAGTCGTACACCGAACTCCACATCACCGGCATCGAGGGCTGAGTCGCCATGGCACACAAAAAGGGTCAGGGATCGTCCCGCAACGGCCGCGACAGCAGCGCGCAGTTCCGCGGCGTGAAGGTCTACGGCGGCGAGGAGGTTCGCGCCGGCAACATCCTCGTGCGCCAGGTGGGCAGCCTCTTTCACGCGGGCCGCAACGTGGGCACGGGCAAGGACTTCACCCTCTTCGCGCTCGTCGACGGCGTCGTGAAGTTCGAGCGCAAGGGCCGCGACCGCCAGAAGATCACGGTGGTCCCGCTGGCCGCCGCGAGCGCCGCCACCGCCTCCTGAGCGACGTCGCTCAACCCGCCTCGCGCCGCGCGGCGCGCACCCTCGACAAGACCCCCACCGGGATCACCCGCTCGCCCACGATCACCGTGACCGAGAGCTCCTTCGCCGTGGCGAGGGCCGTGAGCTCCTCGGCGTGGCCCTCGCGCATGAGGTCCGCGCCGCGCGCGAGCGGCGTGAGCGCGGGCAGGCACAGCAGCCCCGGCGCGTGCGCGAAGGCCGGCACGCGCGCCCGCGCGCCGGCGCCGTCGTCGAGCGTGAGCGCGGGGTGAAAGTGACCGAGCACGAGGCGCCCCCCTCGCGCGATCGCGAGCGCGCGCTCGCCGCGCAGCCGGTCGGGGCCCTCGTCGCCGTGCATCACCGCGTGGGCGCCCACGGTGAAGACCTCGGCCACGGCGATTCCGCGCCGCGCGAGCAGGTCGTCGGAGCCGCGGTCGTGGTTGCCCGGCACCACCACCAGCTCGCGCCCGCCCATGGCCGCGACGAGCTCGTCGAGCGGCGAGCGCGCGCCGGGCCGCGCCGAGAACGCGGGCCGACCGTGCACGAGGTCGCCGGCCACCACCACACGCGCCGCGTCGACGCGCGCGAGCATCGCCGCGAGCCGCGCGTGAAGCTCGCCGTCGCCCTGCGCGGGCAGGGTGTAGCCGCGGCGCTGGAGCGTCTGCACGTAGCCCGCGTGCAGGTCGGCCACCACGAGCGTGCGCGCCGAGGGCACGTACGCGCCGCCCGGCGCCACGAGCGCGAGGTCGTCGCCGAGGGGGGTCACGAGCCCTCCCCCCGTCCCCCTCCCGCGGAAGCGGGAGGGGGTGCCTGGGAGTAGCAGCATACCCTCACCCCCCCGCCCC
>JBDHVF010001184.1:0-2545 GCA_039809605.1 Polyangiales bacterium
GGGGGCTCCGCCAAGGCGCGCGGCAGCGTTGGGTGGGGGCTCCGCGAAGGCGGCCAGATTGACCTGCGGTTGGTGTCAGCGCCTCCGGCGCCACCGCCCCGGCGCGACGCGCGTGGTCTTCGCTTCGCCTTCGAACACGTCGCCCGCGACCGAGAGCATGTCGCCGCGCGACGTCTCCGCGAGCGTCTCGCCCTCGGCGCGCTTCGCGTCGCGTGAGAGCTCCATGAGCCGCGTCGACGCGGTCTCGCCCGGCACGTCGCCGCACGCGACCGCCTCGGTCTTGCCCTTGCTCGCGATCGGCGCAGAGAGCAGTCGCAGCACGCGGTCGCCCGGCGCCGCCCGCACGAACTCGTGCAGCGTTCGCCCGTCGCGCCGCAGCGTGAGGTACGAGAACGTGAGCCCCTCGTAGCGCAGGCCCGCCTCGCGCGCGACGGGCACCAGCCACGCGGGAAGCGACGCGTCGGCGAGGTCCTCGTGGCACCAGTCGCGCTCGCTCGCGAGCATCGGGCACGCGCGCGCGTGCGGGCACGGCGCGAACACCGTCACCCCGCGGTCGATCAACGCTCCGCGCGCGTGCTGAAGCGCCCGCGCCTCTTCGCGCGTGGCGGGCTCGATCACCGCCAGCGCGCCGTCGCGGGCCACGTGCGCGAGGGCCGTCTCGAGGTGCGTCGCGAGCGCTGCGCCGCGGGCGGCCTCGTCGCCGAGCGCGCGCGTGAGCTCGACGAGCGCGAGGCCCACGAGCACGAGGTCGTACTCGCCGAGGCCGCGGTCCCAGCCGTGCACCGCGAGGTCGCGCGTCTCGGTCACGAGGTCTTCGATCGCGGGCAGCAGCCCCTCGCGCGCGGCGCCGCTGGCGACGCGCCGAAGGATCGCCAGCGCCTGCGGGTCGCGGTCGACGGCCGTGACGTGCGCGACGGCGCGACGCCCGCGCAGCGCGCGCACGGCGCCGAGCGAGGTGGCCCCGAGGCCCGCGCCCAGGTCGAGCACGCGCAGCGGGCGGTCGGGCAGCGCCCCCGCGACGAGGAGCTCGCTCACGGGCAGCGCGCTCTTGTGCACGTCGCGCGGGAACCAGAACAGCGCCCTCGCGGCGAGGGCGTCGGCGTGGGCGAGCGCGACCTCGTCGCCGCGGTAGCGCGCGGACTGTCGGGCGACCATGAGCGCGAGCGCGCGGGGCTCGACGCGGCGGCCGAGCGCGTCGGCGAGGAGCTTCTCCCATGCGGGTTCGAGCGGTTCGTGGCGAACGAGGGCCATGGATGTCCTTCGGAGAGGGTGGTAGGTTCCGCCGCGATCATGCGCTGGATGCCGGTCGTTGCGGGAGTCGCGTTCGCCTTGATGGCCGCGGCGTTGTTCATGGCGCTCGACTGGGCGCCCGTCGCGCAGGAGGCCGCCGGGGGGCTCACGCAGAAGATCTTCTACTTCCACGTGCCGAGCGCGTACGTGATGTACATCGGCGTGGGCGCGTGCGTGCTGGGCTCGGCGGGCTACCTCTTTCAACGCACGCCGGGGTGGGACGCGCTCGCGCAGGCCGGCGCCGAGCTCGCCGTGGTGTTCGCCACGATCGTGCTCATCACGGGCCCGCTGTGGGCGAGAAAAGCCTGGGGCGTCTACTGGGCGTGGGACCCGCGGCTCACCACCACGCTGCTCGGCACGCTGATCTTCGTGGCGTACCTGGTGCTGCACTCCACGGCCACGGGCGAGGCCGAGAAGAAGTTCGCCGCCGCGCTCGCGGTGATGGGCGCGTGCGTGATGCCCGTGATCCATTTCAGCGTGCAGCTCTGGCGCGGGCAGCACCCGACGGTGATCACCTCGCGCGGCGGAGGCCTCGCGCCCGAGATGGGCCAGGCGCTCGGCGTGAGCTTTCTCGCCTTCACCCTGGCGGCGGCGGTGCTGCTCTACGTGCGCGCGCGCGTCGCGCTCGGCGAGGCCCGCGTGGCCGAGCTCCGCACCGAGGCCGTCTCCCTGGGCCTGCTCGACGAGGACGACGCATGAAGACCCGTTCCCCTCTCCGCGCGGCGGCGCTCGCCCTCGCGCTCACCTTCGCCCCCGCGCTCTCGCTCGCGCAGCAGCCCCAGCCGGGCACGCCCCAGGACCGATCGATGGAGTTCCGCCCGGGCCTCGGCGAGGCCGCGCGCGAGCGCGTGCCCGGCGGACGTCTCGTGGTCACCGCGTACGCCGTGGTGCTGCTCGTGATCGGCGGCTACGTGGCCTTCGTGGCCCGCCGCGCCGCGCGCCTCGAGAGCGAGCTGCGCCGCCTCGAAGACGACCTCGCGCGGCGCGCGCCGGGGGGCGACAAGCCGTGACGCCCACGGTCGAGCACATCGTGTTCATCCCCGGCGTGCTGCTCGTCGGGGTGTTCATCGGCTACATGATGGGCGCGCGCGCCGTACGCGACGAGATCCGCCGCAAGCAAGAGGCCCGCAAGCGCTGACCGCTACCCCGTCGCCGCCCGCGCGAGCGCGAACGAGCGCGCGGCGAGCTCGATCGCGACCTCGACGCCCGCGCGCAGCCCCACGGCGACCGCGGCCGCGACCGCCAGCGCCCGCAG
>JBDHVF010001185.1:0-2535 GCA_039809605.1 Polyangiales bacterium
GCCCTGCCCCCCCGCGGGCGGCGGCGGCCGCGCCGGCACCGCCGCCGCGGCCTCGTCCGCGCGCGCCGCGAGGGCCGCGGCGGCGGCCTTCACCATGGGCCCCAGGCCGTGCAGCGCCACGGTGCGCGCCTCGTGGAAGCGCTCGTCGGGGTTCGGGCGCTCGGCCGTCGCGGGCTCGTCGAGCACGAGGCCCGCGAAGGGGTCCTCTTCGTCGGGCTCGACCTCGGGCGCGAACGCGCGCGCCACCACGTCGAGCAGCGCCGCGGGCGTGAAGGGCTTCTGGAGCACCCCCGACGCGCCCGTCTGGCTGACGAAGCGCTCGCCGATCTGCTCGGCCTTCGCCGACACGAGCACCACCGGCAGCCGCTGGAGCCCGGGGATCGCGCGCATCGCCTGGACCACCTGGTAGCCGTTGAGCCGCGGCATCACGAAGTCGACGAGCAGCAGGTCGAAGCCCCCGCGCCGCGCGCGCTCGAGCCCCTCGGCGCCGTCGTCGGCCGTCTCGACCTCGTGCCCCGCCCCTTCGAGCACGGACCGCATGATCCGACGCAAGGTCGCGCTGTCGTCGACGACGAGGACGCGTCGGGCCATAGGGTGCGTCCACGGCTTATCGCGGCGCCGACGCGTGGGTCAAGCGGCCGGCGTCGCCCCCGACGCGCGCGCGGGGCGTGACGGGCGCGGCCGCGCGGCGGTAGTCTCCGCCCACGATGGCATCGCTGAGACCCGACGACGCAGGCGCGCGGCTCGTGCTCGACGCGCGCGAGATCGCCCGCGCGCTGCGGCGCATGGCGGGCGAGATCGCCGAGCGCAACCGCGGCGCCGAGGCCGTGGCCCTCGTGGGCGTGCGACGCGGGGGCGTGCCCCTCGCCCAGCGCCTCCAGGCGCTCCTGCGAGAGCTCGAGCGGCGCGACGTGCCCGTGGGCGCGGTCGACATCTCGCTCTACCGCGACGACGCGGCCACGGCCCTGCCCGCGCCTCACATCGGTCGCAGCGACATCCACTTCCCCGTCGAAGACCACGCCATCGTGCTGGTCGACGACGTGCTCTTCACCGGGCGCACCACGCGCGCCGCCATCGACGCGATCATGGACTACGGCCGCCCCCGCGCGATCCAGCTCGCGGTGCTGATCGACCGCGGGCACCGCGAGCTCCCCATCCACGCGGACTACGTCGGCAAGTCCGTCGAGACGGCGCGCGACGAGCGGGTCGACGTGCTGCTCGACCAGCCCGACGGCGCGCCCGACCGCGCCGTGGTGCGCGCGGCGCGGTAGCGCCAGGCTCCCGCCCAACACTTCTTGGACGCGGCCCCGCGGCCGCCGTACCGTGCGCGCGAGATGACGGCCCCGCTGCGACACCTCCTGGGCATCGAAGACCTGTCGGCGCGCGACATCGTGCAGTTCCTCGACACCGCCGAGGTGTTCTTCGACGTCTCGCGCCGGCGGGTGCGCAAGGTGCCGACGCTGCGCGGCAAGACCGTGATCAACCTCTTCTACGAGGCCAGCACGCGCACCCGCACCAGCTTCGAGATCGCCGGCAAGCGCCTCTCGGCCGACGTGGTGAACATCTCCGTCAGCGCGTCGAGCGTGTCGAAGGGCGAGTCGCTGCTCGACACGGTGAAGAACCTCGAGGCCATGCACCCCGACGTGATCGTCGTGCGCCACGCCTCGTCGGGCGCGCCCCACTTCGTCGCGCGCCACACGCGCGCCGCCGTGGTCAACGCGGGCGACGGCACCCACGAGCACCCCACGCAGGCCCTGCTCGACGCGTTCACCATCCGGCGCGCGAAGGGTCGCATCGCCGACCTGACGGTGGCCATCGCGGGCGACATCGCCCACTCGCGCGTCGCGCGCAGCAACGCCCTGCTGCTCACGCGCCTCGGCGCGCGCGTGCGGCTCTGCGCGCCGCGCACCCTCATGCCCGCGGGCGTCGAGGCGTACGGCGTCGAGGCGCACGACGACCTGGGCCGCGCCGTCGAGGGCGCCGACGTGGTGATGATGCTGCGCATCCAGCGCGAGCGGCTCACCGAGGCGCTGATCCCCTCGACGCGCGAGTACGCGCGCACCTTCGGGCTCAACGCGCGGGTGCTCGAGCGCGCGAGGCCCGACGCGATCGTGATGCACCCGGGGCCCATGAACCGCGGCGTCGAGATCGACAGCGACGTGGCCGACGGCCCGCGGAGCGTCATCCTCGATCAGGTGGAGGCGGGCGTCGCCGTGCGCATGGCGGTGCTCTACCTGCTCGCGGCCGAGGCGGGGCAGAGCCCCCTCTCGTGACTCATATCAACCGCAGGTCAATCTGGCCGCTTTCGCGGAGCCCCCACCCAACGCTGCCGCGCGCCCCGCCCCCGCGGAGCGAGGGCGTGGCTGAGCGTGCTGAAACGAGGTGACGAGCTGCATGCGTCTCGCAGGCGCCCTCGCGCTGCGAGGGCCATCACCTCAACGCTTCCTGGATGACGCTTCCGCTCGATGTGAGCCGCGTCGGCGCATCGATCACGCGTCGTCGTCGATCTCGATCGAGCGGCGAGAAGCGAGGAAT
>JBDHVF010001186.1:0-2532 GCA_039809605.1 Polyangiales bacterium
CGCGCCCGCGGCCGACGGAGGCGCCCCGCGCGCGTCGGTGCGGCACGTGGTAATGGTGGTGGTGCGCGGGCTGCGCGCCGACCGGCTCGTGCCGTCGCTCTCGACGCACCTCTCGGCGGGGGGCTTCGCGCGCATGCTGGCCGACGGCTCGGCGGCGGTCGCGCGCGCGCCCGCGCCGCGGGAGTTCACCGCGCTCGTGAGCGCCACCACGGGCCTGCCCGCGGACCTGCACCACGTGGGCGAGCTCACCGACGCGCTCGACGACGAGGCGCCCACGCTCGTCACGGCCCTCTCCGCGGGCGGGGTGACGACGTCGGCGTACACCGACGACGTGGCGTGGGTGGGCAGCGGCGCCGACCGCGGCGCGCGCGAGCGGCGCGCGTGCGCGGGCGAGGCGGCCACGTGCAAGCCCGACTGGATGTTCACCGCGGCGGCCGACGAGCTCGTGGCCCGCCGCGACGCGCACACGTTCACGATGATCGTGACGCGCGCGGGGGTGCTGCCGCTCGACCCCTCGCCCGAGGACGTGACGGCCCTCGACCCGCGGCCCTACGAGGGCACGATGACCCCGGCGCGCACGGCCGTCTACGGGCTGCGGGCGCGCCCCGAGGCGGTGGCCCTCACGCCCGCGGACCAGGAGCGCCTGTCGCTCCTCTACGACGCGTCGCTGCTGGCGGTCGACCGCGGGCTCGCGCTGCTGATCGAGCGCATCCGCGACCACAACCTCGACGACGACACCGCGGTGATCGTGGTGGGCGACCGCGGCGTCGCGCTCGGCGAGGACCGCACCGTGGGCGACGGCCCGATGAGCATGGCGACCGTGGCCGAGACGGCGCTCCTGGCGCGGGGCCCCGGCTTTCCCGCGGGGCGCGTCGAGGGCGTGGTGGGGGTGATCGACGCGGCGGCCACGGCGCTCGAGCGCCTCGGCGTGGCGGCGCCGCCCGAGCTCGAGGGCGTGTCGGTCGCGGGCGGCGCCGTCGCGCACGACCGCGTGCTCGGCTTCGTGGCCTCGTGGCGCTGGGACGTGGGCCTGCGCTTCGGCGACCTCGTGGCGCTGCCGCGCGGCGGCCGCGACGGCGCGGGCATCGGGCTCTTCGTCCCCGACGGCGACCCCCTCTCGCAGACCGACCTCGCGCCCGCGCGGCCCATCGCGAGGGAGCTCGGCGAGGCGGCGATGGCGGCGTTCCGTCCGGGCGCGGGGCGGAGGCTCTTTCCCCCGTCGACGCGCGTGCTGCCCGCCCCCCTCGACGCGCAGGCGCGCCTTCGACGCTGACGCGCGCGGAGCTCCGCCGCGCGAGAACTTGGCATCGCCGCGCGGCGCGTGCTGGAATCTCCGAGGATTTATGAAGCGCCTGCTGACATCGATGGTGATCGCGTGCGGGGCGACGGCCTCGGCCGCCGCGTGGGCCCAGGGCTACACGGTGATGAGCAACAACCCGCCGCCGCCCGCGCAGACGCCCGCGGTGATCGCGTCGCCCGCGCCGGTCACGGGCCCCGCGCCGGCGCCTGCACCCGTCGAGCAGATCACCCCGTCGCACGAGCGCGCGCCGCGGGGCCCGTCGGCGCCCGTCGCCCCGCGCCGCCCCGAGGAGTACGGCGGCGTCACGCCGGGCATGCCCTCGGTGCCTCCCGGGCTTCGTCGCGCGCGCAGGGCCGTGGGCGGCGCGACGCTGGTGGCGTGGCCGGGCTTTCAGATGGTGCCGGGCGGCTCGCGGCTCTTCGTGGTGCTCACCTCGCCGCAGCCCGTGGGCGAGGCCGCGCGCAGCGGCCGCACGCGGGTGTTTCACATCCCCAACGCGCGCGTCCTGCTCTCGAACAACCGCCGCCCGCTCATCACCGAGGCCTTCGACACGCCGGTGTCGCGCGCGTGGCTGCGCCCCGGCCGCGGCGGCGTCGACTTCGTGGTGGAGCTCCGCGCCGACGTCGAGCCCACGCTCTCGCAGGAGACCAACGCGCAGGGCTTTCACTTCGTGTACCTGAACTTCCCGCCCTTCACGGCGCCCGAGCTCGCGCGCATCCGCCTGCCGTCGGGCGCCGTCTTGTCGGTGCCGCAGCCCGGCGCGGCGCCCGTCGCGCCCGCGCCGCAGGTGCAGATCGGAGCGCCGCGACCGGGCACCGACACCGAGCGCCCGCCCGGCGTGCGCTGAAGACTGTCGGTCAGGCGCGGAGCTTCGCGGCGATCTCGGTGACGCGGCGCCCGAGGTAGCGCGCATTATCGCCCGGGGCGTCGCGCCGTCGCGAGGAGGATCGTCGTCTGGCGGCGTGAGCGATCGGCGCGAAGGCCCTCGGGCTGTGCCGCGGCTGCGCCGCGAATGCGGCCCCTTCGGGGCGCCCGGAACGTCGCGCGAGGTTGCTACGCCGCCAGACGACGACCCTCCTCGCGACGGCGCGACGCCCCGGGCGACACGCACCGCGCCCCGGCACCGACACCGAGCGCCCGCCCGGCGTGCGCTAGTCCCGGCTTCGACAGCAGCGGCACCGATCTGGCGGGGTCGACGTGGCGACCTGCGCTGATTTCAGGAGCTCCGCGCC
>JBDHVF010001187.1:0-2532 GCA_039809605.1 Polyangiales bacterium
GAGGCCGCCCTCGTGGCCGAGGCCGCGGCGCGCGCGGGCGTGCGCGTGCGCGCGCTCGACGGCGGCGGGCTGGCGCTCGGCGCGGGGCGGCGGCGGCGCGTCTACCGCGACTTCTTCTTCGACCACGACCCCTGGCGCGCGCTCGCCGACGACAAGCTCGCCGCGGCGCGGGTGCTCGAGCGGGCGGGGCTCCCGACGGCGTCTCCGCGCGCGGTCGCGACGCCCGACGAGGCCGCGGCGGTCGCGGAGCAGATGGGCTTTCCCGTGGTGCTCAAGCCCTCGCGCGCGTGGGCCCAGGTGGGGGTCTGGACGCACCTCCGCGACGCTCGCGCGGTGCGCCACGCGTTCGCGCGCGCGACCTCGCAGGCGGGGCCCCTCGCGGGGGACGTGGTGATCGAGGCGCAGCGGCCGGGGCGCCACGTGCGCGCGACGCTGGCCGGGGGAAGGCTCGTCGCGGCCCTCGCGGGCGACGCGCCCGCGGTGACCGGCGACGGGCGGCGCACGCTCGACGCGCTGGCCCGCAGGCGCTTCGGGCTCGCCGAGGGCGACGCGTGGGACGCGCGCTCCGCGGCGGCCATCGAGGCCGTGCTCGCGTCGCAGGGGGTCACGTCGAGCACGGTGCCGGCGCGGGGGCGGCGCGTGCGGGTGGGCTTCGAAGCGCACGGCGCGACGCGCGACGTCACCGCGTCGCTGCACGCCTCCACGCGCGCGGCGCTCGACCGCGTGGGGAGGCTCTTCGCGAGCCCGGTGCTGGGCGTCGACCTCCTGCTCCGCGCGCCCGACGCGCCCTTCGACCCCGCGCGCGACACGGTGCTCGAGGTCAACACGGGCGCCGGCTTCGCGGGGCACACGCCCACGGGCGACGGCGCCTCGCGCGACGTGGCGGGCGCGATCGTGCGGGGGCTCTTTCCGCGCGGGGCGCGCGACGCGTCGGTGCCCGTGGTGGCCGCGTGCGGCGCGGGGGCCGGCCGCCTCGAAGAGCTCTCCGAGGCGCTCGCGCGAAAGGGCCTGCGCCCCGCGGGCTACACGCGAGGCCGCGCGTGGACGTCGTCGCCCGACGGTGTGCTCGGCGAGGGCCCGCGCGCGGCGGCGCTCGCGGTGATGGACCCGCGCGCCGACGTGATCGTGCTCGCGGTCGACGACGAGCTCGCGCAGCACGAGGGGCTGCCGGTCGACCGGGTCGACGTGGCCATCGTCACGGGGGGCGGCCCCTGCGCGCGGCTCCTGGGCGCCGTCGCCGACGACATCCACGAGCGCTGGCCGAGCGTAGAGCGATTGGCGCGCTCCGTGACCACGGATTGACAGCGCCCTCGCTTGAAGATATCGAAACCACGAAAGGGGACCACCACCATGGCGAAGAAGACGACGAAGAAGATCGACGTGAACGCTGCGAAGGTCGAGGAGCTCGAGCTCGAGGCCCGCCGCGTGCGTCTGCGCGCGGGCGTCCGCGCGGGCAGCAAGTCGCTCGGCCGCGCGCTCGGCGGCATCGGCCGCGCCGTCAGCGCCTGATCGCGCCACTACCCTCCGCGTCCGTACCCCCCCTCATGTTCGCGCTCCCCATCGGTGGAGACGATCGCCTCGAGCGCCTCGAGACGCGCCACGCCGACGCGCTCTTCGCGGTGGTCGACCGCCACCGCGACACGCTCGGCGCCTACGACCAGTGGCCGTGGGACCTGCCCACCCTCGACGCCTGCCGCCGCTGGGTGGGCCAGCACCGCGACCTCGACGCGCGCGACGAGGCGCTCACGTGTGGCATCTGGCGCGGCGCCGAGCTCGTGGGCCTGGTCGCCCTCGGCAACATCGACGCCGAGAGCCTGAGCGCCGTGCTGTGGGGCTTCGTCGCGCCGCCCGTCGAGGGGTCGGGCGTGGCGACGCGGGCGGTGCGCGCGCTCTTCGACGTGGGCTTCGAGGGCTACGCGCTCGAGCGCGTCACGTACTGGTGCGCCGTCGACAACGCCCGCAGCCGGCGCCTCGCCGTGCACCTCGGGTGCGCGCGCGAGGGCGAGCTGCGGTCGTTCCGGGTGATCCGCGGGCGCTTCGTCGATCACCTCGCGTACTCGGCGCTGCGCCCCGAGTGGCCCGCCGTGAAGGAGCGCGCCGCCCGCGTGAAGGTGCGCGCCGCGCGCGCGGGCGACGAGGCCCTGATGAAGTCCCTCGGCCCCGCGGGGCGCGGCGAGCGCACGTGGGTGGCCGACGGCGCGGGCGCGATCCGGCTGCGCGTGAAGGGCGCGTGCGCGACGATCTCGGGGCTCGAGGTGCTGCCCGTCGCGCGCCGCCGCGGCGTGGGGCGGCGGCTCGTCGAGGTGGCCGGCGGCGAGGTCGCCATCGAGGGCGTGCGGGTGCTGCGCGCCGACGTGCCCGCGGGGGCGCGGCGCTTCGCCGAGCGCTGCGGCTTCGTCGACGTGGGGGGCGGCGCGTGGGTGCTCGCGGCCGGCTGATCGACCCCGAACGCTTCGGGCTGCCGCCGTGGATGCGCACCCGCGCGGTGCCGCGGCGCGCGAGGCTCTCGCGCCGCGCGTTCGTGCGCGAGTT
>JBDHVF010001188.1:0-2530 GCA_039809605.1 Polyangiales bacterium
ACGCCGTCGCGCTGCGCTACGAGGCGCCGGGGGTGCGCGCGGGCGTCGCGCTCGCGGCGCTCGGCGCGGCGGCCGCGGCCCTCGCGTGCTGGCGCCGCAGGGCGTGACCCGAAGACCTACTGCGAGGCGCCCTCGCGGGTGATGTCTCGCAGCACGCCGTTCATCTGCTCGCGCGCCGCGGCGTCGTTGGTGGTGGTGGTGCCGTCGAGCGAGCGGAGGTCCTGCGTCGAGAGCCCCACGCGCGTCGCGAAGGCCGTGCGATGAAAGGCCTCGGCCGCACGCTGCGCCAGGTGCTCGGGCGTCTCGCCCCGCGTCGCCGCGGTGTCGCTGCACCCCATCTGCGTGCCGAGCGGAGAGGTCATGCACGTGCGCAGCGCCCGGTCGTCGCCCGTCACCGTGATGCGAAAGCCGCTCGAGCCCGTACGAAGCCTCGGCGAGCGATCGAGGTAGGCGCCGAGCTGGTCGCCCGCCTCGCCGCGCGCCTGCACCGCCACCGTCGCGGGGATCGCGAGGCCCATGCGCCGCAGCGTGCCCGGGTCCTTCTGGAGCGAGCGCTCGTACATCCCCAGGGCGAGCCGCTCGTTGCCCGCGGCCCGCGCCGCCTCGGCGCCCACGGCCGACACCCGCGCGTGCAGCAGCACCTCGGTGGGAGGCAGCGCCTGGAGCGCGCGCTGCGCCACGGCGAGGGCGCGCTCGGGCTCGTCCTGCGCGAGCAGCACCTCGGCCTCGATGGCGTCGTAGTAGGGCGTCATCATGGGGTTGGCGCGCTCCTCGCGGCGCACGTCGCGCAGGGCCACGGCCACCACGCCCGCGCCGAGCACGTGCACGAGGTCGCCCACGAGCCACACGGGCACCGGCTCGATGCCCCCGCGCACGTAGAGCCGCAGGGTCGAGTCGAGGCGAAACTCGTCGGCCAGCACGCTGGTGACGCGCTGGTCGTCGGGCCACGCGGCGAGGCGCTCTCCCACCGAGCGGTACGCGCCGTCGACGCGGCCCGTGAAGCTCGACCAGCTCGCGCGCTCGGCCTCGAGCTCCGACTGCGTGCGCTCGAGGGCCCTGCGGATGAGCGCGTGCGCGCCGAGGGCCTGCTCGGGGTCCGACGCCACGAGGCCGCGGCGGTCGGGGCGCTCGAGCGCGCGGGTGATGAAGCGCGCGCCCGTCTCGGCCTCGCCCGCCACGAGCAGGGCGGTGGCCACGGCCGCGTCGGTCTCGGCGCGGTCCTGGTCGCGAAGGTTCGCGGGCTGACGGATGCGCCAGCCCTGCATCTCGCGCAGCGCGTCGACGGCCTGCGCCATCTTGCCCTCGTCGACGTAGAGCCTCGCGAGGATGCGCCACGGGTTCGCCGTGGTGAACTCGAGCCTGCGCGTGCCCTCGGTGGCGAGGCGCTCGACCTCGTCGTGGCGCAGCACCGCCCACGCGCCGAGCGCGGCGTTGTAGGCGTGCACCGTCACGTGGGGCGCCGTGGCGGGGTTGGTGTCGGTCGACCCCCGCGCGCGGTTCTGCGCGTTGGTGAACGCGTCGAGGCAGGCGGTGTACTGCGCCTGCCGCTGGCGCGCGGCGCCCTCGATGGCGCACAGGGCGTTGCGGCCGAGCGACTGCTGCCACGCGTCGCTCGTGGCGATGGCCCTGCGGGCGAAGTCGCGCGCCTCGTTGTAGCGCTTGAGGTGCAAGAGCGGCCACGCGTGCTCGGCCAGAAGGTCGGGGTCGTAGAGGTAGTCGTGGAACTCCAGCACGTGGAGCTGGTAGTCGTACTCCTCCATCTCGCCCGCGAGCGACTGGATGGCGAAGAGCACCTCGCGGTGCACCTGCCAGGGCGCGCCCGCGGGGCGCGTGAGGCCGTAGCGGGTCTCGTAGACCTCGCGCGCGTGACCGAGGTGGTACATGGCGCGCGGGAGCGAGCCCTCGGCCTCGCGCAGGACGCACCCCATCACGTAGTTGCCGATGAGCGAGTCGGGGTCGCGGCGCAAGACCTCCTCGGCCTTCGTGCGCGCCGTGAGGAGCTTGTTCTCGTTGTAGAGCCGCAGCGCCTCGAGCTCCTGGGGCGTGCCCGCGACGGCGGGGGCCTGCGCGTTCTGCTGCGCGCCCACGGGCGCCGTGCCCGAGAGCGTGAGCGCGAGCATCGCGGCGAGGGGGAGCGCGTACCTGAGGCCCATGGTCTTCATCGCCGCAGCGTCGCCCTCGCCAGGCGCTCCAGGGGTTTCGCCATGCACTCGCGGATCACGGCCTCGACGCTGTCGGTGCCGGGCGCGAGCTCGAGGCGGTGGCCGAAGATGTACTGCGCGAGGTACTCGACGTCCTCGGCGTTCACGTAGTCCCTCACGCGCGTGAGGGCGCGCGCCTGGAGCGCGGGGATCATCAGCACCAGCGAGCGCGTCGAGGCGCCCTGGAGAATCCGTTGATCGCTGCGCGTCTGGTTGGCGATGTCGACGAGGCACTCGCGCACCTCGGGGGCCACGTGCACCATGTTCTCGATGATGCCCCGCGAGTCGACGACCTCGGTGCGGGTCACCCTCGGCAGGTCGGAGCCCGC
>JBDHVF010001189.1:0-2528 GCA_039809605.1 Polyangiales bacterium
CTGCGGAGCCGCGGCTGGTCTCTCGCTGCGAGCGCCGCGGTCGAATTGCGCTTCGAGGGAGCTGGTTGCGTAACTCGTCGGCCCAAAGCCCGGCCACGGGCCGGGCGGCCCACCTTCGGTAGCGCCGGGTGAGCCGCGCTCGGCGAGCCCATGGAGCGACCGCGAACCCGGCGCGGCGACGCGGCGCTCGCACTCATCGACAACCCGCGCGACCACACGCGCATGGAGCGACCGCGAACCCGGCGCGGCGACGCGGCGCTCACGGTCATCGACCACGGCGAACCCGGCGCGGCGACGCGGCGCTCACGGTCATCGACCACGGCGAACCCGGCGCGGCGACGCGACGCTCGCGATCATCGGCAACTCGCGCAACACGCTCTGCGTGCCCGGCGCGTCGGGCCCTCGCTCCAACCCCTCGATACGCTATGGTCGTCGCCGCGCGATGACCCGCCTCGACCCCTCACCCCACATGGGCCTCACGTACGTCGTCTGGGAGCTCACGCTCCGCTGCGACCTCGCGTGCCGCCACTGCGGCTCGCGCGCCGGGCGCCCGCGCGCGAACGAGCTCACGCGCGACGAGGCCCTCGACGTCGTGCGCCAGCTCGCGGACATGGGCGCCGCCGAGGTCACCCTCATCGGCGGCGAGGCGTACCTGCACGACGCGTGGACCGACGTGATCGCCGCCATTCGCGCCGCGGGCATGTCGTGCACGATGACCACCGGCGGCCGGGGGATGACCCCCGAGCGCGCCCGCGCCGCCCGCGACGCGGGCGTCGACAGCGTGTCGGTCTCGCTCGACGGGCTCGCCCCGGCGCACGACCTCCAGCGCGGCCTCGACGGCAGCTTCGCCGCCGCGCTCGCGGCCCTCGACAACCTGCGCGCGGCGGGAGTGCCCGTCTCGGCCAACAGCCAGATCAACCGCCTGAGCGTGCCCGACCTGCCCGCGGTGCTCGAGCTCATCGCCGACCGCGGGTGCTTCGCGTGGCAGGTCGCGCTCACGGTGCCCATGGGGCGCGCGGCCGAGCGGCCCGAGTGGCTCCTGCAACCGTGGGAGCTCGTCGAGGTGTTCCCGCTGCTCGCGTCGCTCGCGACGCGCGGCGCCGAGCGCGGCGTGACGATGTGGCCGGGCAACAACGTGGGCTACTTCGGCCCCTTCGAGTCGGTGCTGCGCGGCGCGCGACGGCCCGACACCCTCGTGCCCGGATGCACCGCGGGCACGCACCTGCTCGGCATCGAGAGCGACGGGTCGATCAAGGGATGCCCCTCGCTCCCCAGCGCGTCGTGGGTCGCGGGCAACGTGCGCGAGCGCCCGATCCGCGAGCTCTGGGAGCACGCCCGAGAGCTTCGCTACACGCGCGACCGCACCGTCGACGACCTCTGGGGCTACTGCCGCGAGTGCTACTACGCCGACGCCTGCCGCGCGGGCTGCACGTGGACCTCGCACGTCTTCTTCGGCCGCCCCGGCAACAACCCCTACTGCCACCACCGCGCGCTCGAGCGCGCGCGCCATGGCCTGCGCGAGCGCCTCGTGCGCGTCGAGCCCGCGCCCGGAGAGCCCTTCGACCACGGCCGCTGGGAGCTCGTCGAGGAGCCCTGCGAGCCCGTGGCCGTCGCCCACCGCCCGCCGCCCCGCGCGAGGCGGCTCCCCGTCGTGCGCTGATCGCGCGACAGCGCCGCCCGAGTCGCGGTACACCACCGTCACCGATGGCGCCGCGCTTCGTCTTCTGCCCCTCGTGCAACCGGCCCGCGCACGTGCATGAACGCGCGTGCCCCTTCTGCGACGCTCCGCTCGCGGCCGACCCTTCGCGCTCCGTGGGCGTCGGGGTCGCGCTCTCGGTGGGCCTCTCGCTCGTCGCGGGCTGCGAGCGCGCGCCCGTGGCCCCCGAGGCGCCGCGCGCCGCGCGCCCCGACGCGGCCGTCGTTCCCGTGGGGCACGCGCCGGCCGAGACGCACGACGCTGCGCCCGCCGACGCTTCGACCACCGCGCTCGACGCTGCGAGCGCCGACGTGGGCGAGGGGACGATCGGGCTGGGCTCCATCGGCACCATCGGCGTGTACGGCGCGCCCTCGGCGCCGCGCGCCCTCGGGAGCGGCTACGGCGTGTACGGCTCGCCGCCCGCGGCCCTGCGCGGTCAGCGGGTCGTTCGCGCGCTGCCTCCGTCGGTGCAGGGGGAGCTGTCGCCCGAGGTCGTGCGGCGCGTGGTGATGCGCAACGTCGGGCAGGTTCAGCGCTGCATCGAAGAAGGCCAGGCGTCGAGGCCCGGCCTCGCGGGCCGCGTGACGGTGCGCTTCGTCGTCAACGGCGAGGGCGCGGTGATCGGGTCGGGCGTCGAGAGCAGCACGCTCGCGGCGCCGACGGTCGAGCAGTGCGTCGCGGCGGCGACGCGGCGGTGGCAGTTCCCGGCGCCCGAGCGCGGGGTGGTGATGGTGCACCAGCCCTTCAACGTGCAGGGCCGCGCGCGGTGATACCAACTTCACGTCAAGTTTGCCGCTTTCGCGTGTGCGACGTGTCCCCCACCCGCGCAGGC
>JBDHVF010001190.1:0-2519 GCA_039809605.1 Polyangiales bacterium
GCCGGCGTCGCGATCGAACTGCGCTGCGAGCGCTGGCAGCGTCGCCGATGCGCCGCGGCTCTGCGGAGCCGCGGCTGGTCTCTCGCCGCCGACGTCGCGGTCGAACTGTCGCGCGCGAGCTGACAGCGTCGCCGATGCGCCGCGGCTCTGCGGAGCCGCGGCTGGTCTCTCGCTGCCGTCGTCGCGCTCGAACCGCGCTCGGTTCGCTACGTCACGATGCCGGGGTCTGCCGGAGGCTGTCCCGGCGCGGGCGGATCACGGATCTCTTCGGGCTCCGGCGGATCGCGTCGCGGCGGCTCCTCGGGCGGCGGATCGCGTCGCGGCGGTGACGGAGGCCGCGGGTCTTCGACTGGGGGCTTCTGCGGCTCCTCCGCGGGGGGAGGCGTCGGCGTCTCGCGCGAGGGGAGCGTCGGGGTGGTCATCGCGTGCCTGCCACTTCGATGCACCGGAGCGAAGCGCGCGATCGACGCCCCGACGCGACGCTCGAAAAATAATTTCGAGACTTCTCCTCGCGCGCCTCAAGTCGCGCTTCGGCCTTGCCGTTGAGAGGGGTGTGGGCGGTGACGCCTCGCATCGCGCGAGGGGCGCCGCCAGAAAGGAGATGTGTGCACATGGGTGACAAGCTTTCGAGCGGCAGGACCCTGCCTCCGCCGCCGAACCGGCCCGCGCGGTCGTCCACGCAGACGCCGCTGCGCGTCGCGCAAGACGGCCACACGCTCGCGAGCCTGCTCGCGCGGCTGGGCGTGGCCGAAGACGACATCGTGCGGAGCCTCGTGGCGAACGTCCCGGTCGAGGTGCTCGTCGAGCTCGGGGCGCGCGGCGCGACGAACCGCGTCGTGCGCGAGGGCACGCGCATCGTGGCCGAGGCGGTCGACTTCCTCGCGGTGGCGACCGAGGCGCAGCTCGCGCAGATGCCGGGCGTGACCGAGCAGCTCATGGCGTCGATCGTCACGGCGATGGAGCGCGCGAGCACCCACCAGGGCGCGCTCGACGCCATGAAGGCCGCCGCCCGCGTGCGGCGCGCGTCGTCGACCGCGTCGCTGGCGAGCACGATGTCGAAGGCCCGCGGGCGCCGCGAGGTGCTGCACCAGGCCGCCAGCATGCTGGCGGCGGGCGGCTCCGACGTGCAGGCGCGCCTCGACACGGCCAAGGGCACGTCGGAGAACGCCGCCGAGGTGGCCGACGGGCTCGAGGCGCTGGTGCCGATCGCGCGCGAGCTCCTCCAGTCGGCGGCGCAGCGCCGCGTGCAGACCAGGCTCACCGAGGCCTTCCCCGACGAGACGCTCCGCATCGCCGAGGAGGTGCGCGACGCGGGCCTCGGCGCCGCCGCGCGCGCCGAGCGCGCCGGGGTGATGCAGGGCACCATCAACTGGTGGGACGGCGCCGCCCTGTGGCTCCTGCGCGACCTCGTCGACGCGTTCGACGCCGCGCGCAAGGCCGACCCGACGATCCCGAAGGTCCAGCTCCTCTCGCTGAGGGTCATGCTCGGACGCAAGCGCGGCGCGAAGAAGCCGCGCCCCGCCGCGCCGCCGTCGCCTCCGGCGCCCCCCACGCACTGAGCACTTCGGTCTGCGCGATCGCCCGGCGGAGTCACCGCCGGGCGGCGCGCGCCGAGGCCCGCCCCGGCGCTGACCATGGCCCACGACTCGCGGTCAACGTGTCGGTCCTCGCGGCGAGCCTGAAAGCGGGGCGCGCGGGCTTGCGCAATGTGCGCGTCGGCGCCACGTGATGTCGTCCATGGGGCTCACGGCGTCCGACCCACGGCACGTCCTCGTCGGCGGCGGCGAGATGGGCGCGCTCATGCGGTCGATCGACTGGTCGAAGACCGCCGTCGGCCCCGTCGAGCGATGGCCGCAGAGCCTGCGCACGGCGCTCAGCATCCTGCTCGAGACCGGGTTCCCGATGTACATCGCGTGGGGCCCCGAGTTCACGCAGTTCTACAACGACGCCTACCGCCCCATCCTCGGATCGACGAAGCACCCCGCGGCGATGGGCATCGGCACCCGCGAGACCTTCGCCGAGATCTGGCACATCATCGGCCCGATGTTCGAAGGCGTCATGCGGGGGACGCCGGTGTTCGTGAAGGACTTCCACCTCCCGCTCGACCGCCACGGCTTCGCCGAGGAGTGCTACTTCGTCTTCTCGTACAGCCCGATCCGCGAGGAGAGCGGGAACGTCGGCGGCGTGCTCGTCACGGTCACCGAGACGACCGAGCGCGTGCTCGGCGCGCGGCGCCTCATGACCCTGCAAGACCTCGCGGCGCGCACGCAGAACGCCCCCAGCGCGGCCGACGCGTGCCGCCGCGCCACCGAGGTGCTCGCCGAGAACGCCGCCGACCTGCCCTTCTCGCTCGTGTACCTGTGCGACGCCGACGGCGCGCGCGCGTCGCTCGCCGGCTCGTCGCGGGTCGACGCCGTCGGCCGGCTCGCGCCGCTCGCGCTCGACACGCGCGAGGCCGACGCCTGGCAGCTCGCGGGGGTGCTCGCCGGGCGCGCCGGGCTCGTCGTCGACGTGCCGCC